>JABDII010000604.1 GCA_013003805.1 Gemmatimonadales bacterium | reverse complement strand
TGGCCCGGACCATCCTGAGCGAGCCTGAGGATGCCGATGATGCGGCCCAGGAAGCGTTTTTGACCGCATGGCGTAAGCTGCGGCAATACGATCTGACCAGGCCATTCCGACCTTGGTTCCTGAGGATCGTGGCGAATGCGGCTCGGGACATCAGGCGGGCGCGGCGGGTCCGTGAAACCGAGCCGCTTGCACCAGGGCTCGCGAGTACCGAGGCGTCGCCGGCAGAGGCGACCGAGCAATCGCTCCTGCGGGAGCGACTCGACACCGCGCTTCGAGGCCTCTCGGAGCGGCAGCGACTGGCGGTGGTCATGTTCGACGTGGAGGGTTATGCCCATGCCGACATTGCAGAGGTTCTGGGTGTCCCCGAGGGAACCGTTCGATCGCTCGTCTTTCACGGACGGCGTGCACTACGAAAGGCACTTTCTCCCATCATGGGGGAGTTGAAATGACGGATCGAAATGATTTCGATGCCAACCCGGATCGGCCTTTGGGAGAGGTGCTCCGAGAGCACTTGACGGCCCCAGACGATGTTGCCTTTGCGGCTCGCGTCATGGCGCGCATTCGACTCGAGCCGAGAGATTCGAGCTGGGACATCCTGGCGCAATGGATGCCTCGAGGTCTTGCAGCTGCGGCAACCCTGGCGCTCGCAGTGGCCTTGGGGTGGTACGCAACCAGAGGCACGGCTACGAGTCGTCCGAGCGCAGAGGTCGTCGCCAATTCCCCTAGCGACATCTTGACCACGTCAGAACCGCTGAGCGAGGATCAGATCCTCACGGTCGTAATGGAGGTTGGGATCAGACAGGACGCCGGAGGAGAAAAATGACCAAGTCCAAATTGAGTGCCGTTGCCCTGCTGATTGCCGCCTTCGTGTTGGGCGCGCTCACCGGTGGTGCGGCCCTGGCCCTGGCGGATCGCGGAAGCGATGCCGGGCCCAAACGCGGAGGTAAAACCTCATTTATCGAGCGCCTCGACCGCGATCTCGGGCTTTCTGCTGAACAACGGGAAAGCGTCGAACTCATTCTGGAGCAGCACCGTCCGAGAATGGACTCGTTGTGGCGCGAGGTGGCCCCGAGGTTTGAAACTCTGCGAGCCGAGGTGCGTTCGGAGCTCAACACGATCTTGACCCCCGAACAGCAGGTTAAGCACCAGGAAATGATGGAACGCCGGGCGGAACGTCATCGTCAAAACGGAAAACACAATGCTCCCTAGAACTCTCGTTGCCCTGGCGGCCTGCGTCGCGTTTGCCGCGCCGGTCGGGGCTCAAGAACGAACGGTCAGCTTGGCGGACGCCATCCGCTTGGCCGAGCAAGTGCAGCCCAGCATCGTGAGGGCAAATGCCGACATCACCAACGCGGGTGCACAGAAGCGAACGGCCATCGGTGCCTTTCTTCCTAGCCTAACCGCGAGCACCACGGGGTCGCAGACTTTTTCCGAGGGGGTTGATCGCATCGACCCCAACACCGGGCTGCCTCAGGCGAGCAACTCAACCACCGGCAACGTCAACTTCCGACTGAGCGCGGGAGTGGATCTGTTCGCGGGCTTTAGGCGGACGGCGGACCTCAAGGCCGCCAACGCACAGCGAGATGCCGCCGAAGCCGGTTGGGTGGACGCCAGGTACCAGGTCGCGCTTCAGACGACCCAGGAATTCCTGGCCGCGCTGGCTGCTGCCGAACTCAGGAAGGTCCGGCAGGCGAGCGTGGCCCGCGCCGAGGAGCAGCTCAACATCTCGATCGCGAAGCTGCGGAGCGGGTCCGCCACGCGATCCGACTCGTTGAGGTCGCTCGTGACGCTGGGCAACACCCGACTCCAGCTGGTCACGGCCGG
Organism: Gemmatimonadales bacterium; assembly: GCA_013003805.1. Lineage (GTDB taxonomy): Bacteria > Gemmatimonadota > Gemmatimonadetes > Gemmatimonadales > GWC2-71-9 > JABDII01. The sequence goes on along the minus strand of JABDII010000604.1, from coordinate 8,423 downwards.
GACCCAGCAGGCCACCGCCGAAGCCAACCTCGCGCGGCTCATTGGCGTCGAAGGCCGCGTGGCGGCTCAGGACGAGCCCGCTTTCCATAACGTGGTGACGGCTATCGACCAGGACGCGCTCAGGCTCGAGGCGCTGGGACAGTCGCCCCGAGTGCAGAGCGCGGAAGCAGACGCCCAGGCCTCCCGCGCTTCGTACAGCGCGTCCAAGGCTGCCTACTGGCCGACGCTTCGACTGGCTGGCTCCTTTACCTACAGCGGGAACAGTAGGGTCAACGATTACGAGCTCTTCCAGTCACGCCAGGCGAGCCTCAGTCTCAACTGGCCGCTGTTCAATGGGTTCACCCGCGAGCGCAACATCGCCCAACAAGCCGGCGCCATGGATGTCGCCGAGGCCACGGCCAACGACACCCGCCGGCAGGTCTCGGCGGCGCTGACGCAACGGTTTGCCGAGCTGGATGCCGCAGCGCTCCGGATCGAGATCTCGCAGACCAGCGTGGTAGCGGCGGAGGAGGATCTTCGAGTCCAGCAGGAGCGCTATCGGCTGGGCGCAGCGACGGTATTTGATGTTCTCACATCACAAGAAGCCCTGACGCAAGCGGAGGTGGACGTGGTCAACGCTCGATTCGACTATCTACGGGCCAAGGCGCAGATCGAAGCGCTGATCGGACGGACGCTATGAGTCGCGGACTACTCGATACGGCCGAACGCATGGCGCGGTTGCCGGGTGACGTCCCCCGCGACGCGGTCATCGTCACGCGCGGCCTGACCCGGGAATACGACATGGGCGGAGAGATCGTCCACGCGCTCCAGGGCGTCGACATCGTCATTCAAAAGAACGAATTCATCGCGATCATGGGCCCGTCGGGCTCCGGGAAGTCGACGCTGATGAATCTCGTTGGCTGTCTCGATACGCCGACCGCCGGCGAGTATTGGCTGAATGGCCATCGGGTCTCTGAGCTCGGGGACAACGAGCTGGCGCGGATCCGAAACAAGGAAATTGGATTCGTCTTTCAGACGTTCAATTTACTTCCTCGGGCCACCGCGCTGCACAACGTGGAACTCCCACTGGTGTACGCGGGGAGTGGCAGCAAGCAACGCCGGGCGCTGGCGGTAGAAGCGCTTAGCCGGTGCGGCCTGGCCGATCGCATGGAGCACCGACCCAACGAACTGTCGGGCGGCCAGCGTCAACGGGTCGCGATTGCCCGGGCCCTGGTAAACCATCCCAGCATCCTCCTAGCGGACGAGCCCACGGGCAACCTGGACTCGGTCACCAGTGCGGAGATCATGGAACTCTTTGAAGATCTCCATAGCGACGGCCAGACCATCATCCTGGTCACGCACGAGAAGGACATTGCCGCTCACGCCGACCGCGAGGTGCATCTGCTGGACGGCCGGATTGAGCAGGACATTCAAACCGAGAGAGTCCACTAATGCGGAAGCATGCTTTTCTTGCCGCGGTCGGCGTGGGTGCTCTGATCACCGTGGGGTGCAACGGAGACGAGGAAGTTACGGTGGTGTATCAGGCCATGCCCGTGGTCCAACGCGACATCGTGGTCTCCGCCCAGGCGGCAGGGATCATCGAACCGGATACCACAGTCGAAGTCAAGTCCAAGGCCTCGGGTGAGATCCTCGAAATTCGAGTCGAAACCGGTGAGTTGGTGGAACGCGGCACGCTCATGGTCCGGGTCGATCAGCGCACCCCGCGCAATACCCTGGCGCAGAGGGAGGCCCAGTTGGAAGTGGCACAGGCGCAGCTCGCCAACGCCGAGGCGCAGAAGCGCCGGGCCGACGAGCTGTTCAAGTCCCAGTCCATCACCGAAACCGAGCACGAGAAGGCTGACCTCGACTACGCCAACGCCAAGGCAACGGTGGTGAGTGCCGAGGTACAGGTCGAGAACGCCCGCATCCAAATGGACGACACCGATGTCCGGGCGCCGATCAGGGGCACGATTATCGAGAAGAACGTGGAGCGGGGGCAGGTCATCTCCTCCCCGACGTCCACCGTCGGTGGCGGGACGGTGCTGTTGCAGATGGCCGACCTCAACCTGGTGCAGGTCCGCACCTTGGTGGATGAGACCGATATCGGGAAGATCCAGCCCGGCATGCGGGCTACCGTTGAGGTGGCGGCGTTTCCCAATCGACCGTTCGATGGGTCGGTCCTCAAGGTCGAGCCGCAGGCGGTCACCCAACAGAACGTGACCATGTTCCCCGTCCTGGTGCGCATCGAAAACCAGGATCTCTTGCTCAAGCCCGGCATGAACGCCGAGGTCGAGTTGCACATCGGCCGACGTGACGCGGTGTTGGCCGTGGCCAATGCGGCCCTCCGTACCCGCGGGGATGTGAGTTCCGCGGCCTCAGTGCTGGGCCTCACCATGGAGCAGGTGCAGGAACAGTTGGCCCAGGCCGAACGACCCACTCCGGACTCGGCGGTGAGCGAAGCCTCCCTCGCAGCCAAGGCGAACGGAGAGGGCGGGTCCGGCCCGGAGACGATCGAGATGCCCAACGGCACAACAGTAACCCTCCCCGAAGGGGTCACGGCGGCCCAAGTACAGGCCATCTTCGCCAAGTTCCAGAGCGGACAACGCCCGACGGCGGAGGAACGAGCCCTGCTGCAGAAGATCCGCGGGGCCGCGGGTGGCAGGAGTGGGGGCCACCGTCCCGGCGGCGGGCGCCAGCGCAGCCAGGTCGACGCGCAGATGGGCGGACAGTATATCGTGTTCGTGCTACGCAACGGTGAGCCGACCGCGGTCAACGTCCGGACCGGACTCACCGATCTCGACTACAGCGAGATCATATCCGGCCTGACCGAAACTGACTCGGTGTTGGTGCTGCCCAGCGCGAGCTTGGTCCGCTCACAGGAGCGGTTCCAGGAGCGGGTCAACCGCGTGACCGGCGGTGGCGGGCTTCCGGGCGTTCGCTCAACGAACTCACGGTAGCGGAGGATATCATGCTCTTCGGCGAGACTCTCCGAGTCGCCTTTCAATCCATCCGGGCGAACCTCCTCCGTTCCTTGCTCACCATGCTCGGGATCATCATCGGCGTGGCAGCTGTCATCACCATGGTGGCGCTCGGGACCGGTGCGCAACGCGCCGTGGAGGAACAGATCTCAAGCCTCGGAGCGAACCTGCTCCAGGTCTACGCGGGGCAGTCGATGCACCGCGGTGTGGCATCCGCCAATCGCGTGAGCCTCACCACCGATGACGCTGTGGCGCTGGAACTCGAGGCCACCCTCCTGTCGGAGATCGTACCCGAGCTACGATCTTCGCTCCAGGCCAAGTATGGCAACAAGAACATCAACGTGAACGTAAACGGCACGACGCCGAATTACGTTCCGGTAAATAACTTTTCGATCGAGCATGGACGCATGTTCACGGCGGGGGACGACGAGGCACGGCAGCGATACGCCGTGCTGGGCGGTGCCATCCCCGAAATGCTCGAGACCAATGCCGCCGCACTCATCAATCAGACGCTGCTGATCCGAAGTATCCCCTTCAAGATCATTGGGATCCTCGAAGAGAAGGGAGCCGAGGGATCGTGGAGCAACCCCGACGAGCAGATCCTTATCCCACTCGGCACAGCCCAGTTTCGAGTCTTCGGTACCGATCGCCTCCGCTCCATCACTGTCGAGGTGGCAGACAACGTGCCCCTCGAGCAGGGCATGGTGGATCTCGAGCGTGTGCTCCGGAAAGAGCACAAGATCGCGCCGGGCCGCGACAACGACTTCCAGATCCGGAACCGGCAGTCGATTCTGGCTACCCGGCAAGAGGCGACTCAGATTTTCACCTACCTGCTCGCTGGCATTGCTGGCGTCAGCCTCCTGGTCGGGGGCATCGGGATCATGAACATCATGCTGGTCTCGGTCACCGAGCGGACCCGCGAAATCGGCGTCCGGAAGGCCCTCGGCGCCACCAAGATGAACATCCTCCTGCAGTTCCTGGTCGAGGCACTGGCCCTCTGCCTGGCCGGCGGGGTTTTGGGCATCTTGCTGGGCAGCGGCGGTGCGGTGGCCCTGGCCAGACTCGCCGGCTGGAACACCCTCGTTTCGCCGCTCGCGGTGGTCCTGGCCTTCGCGTTTAGCGCCGCCATCGGGATCTTCTTCGGCATCTATCCGGCCCGCCGGGCGTCGTTGCTCGACCCGATCGACGCGCTGCGCCACGAGTAGGAGCCGTGCCTAGTCCGAGAGGCCCCGGGCACGTCCCGGGGCCTCTCGGCGTTTCCACCCCCATTCTTGCCTTCTGCTCTGCTAGGGAGTGACCTAGCTTACCTCGGTTCACCTGGAGCCGGCGGGACCCGAACTCGAATCGCTCTGGCACCTGCAATCATTTTGAGCTGAACGGAACATGTTGCCTTTCGTCCTCCTGCTTCAAGGCTCCGCTCAACTTGCCCAACCTGCGGTCGAGGGTCGTGGAGCCCCGACGGTCACCATCCCCAGAATCGAAGCGGCCGCCCAAATCGACGGACGGCTGGATGAGCCCGTCTGGACACGCGCCGTCCGATTGACCGGGTTCCACCAGTACCAGCCGGTAGACAGTCGGCCGGCGGAGGAGCGCACCGATGTCCTGGTATGGTATTCCCCCAAGGCCCTGCACTTCGGGGTCGTCGCGTTCGATCGCCAGCCGAACTCGATACGCGCCTCCGTAGCCGACCGCGACAACCTCGGCGCCGATGACCGCATCGTAATCTATCTCGACACCTTCAACGATCGTCGCCGCGCGTTCTTCTTTGGGGTCAACCCCCTCGGCGCCCAGGAGGACGGCGTGCGGACTGAAGGGTCCACCAGCGCCGGGAACCTGTTCGGCGGCTCGATCGACTTGAACCCCGATTACTACTTCGAATCGAAGGGGATGGTGACGGACTCCGGCTATGTGGTGGAGATCCGGATTCCGTTCAAGAGCCTGCGCTACCCCGGCAACGGGCCACAACGCTGGGGACTCAACTTCGTCCGGAACGTCCAACGCACCGGATACGAGGACACTTGGACTGACGTACGGCGCGCCAATGCAAGCTTCCTCGCGCAAGCCGGGTCGATCGACGGCCTGCATGACCTCGATCGTGGACTCGTGGCAGAGATCCAGCCATTCGTGACCGCCACGGCGAACGGAGCTACCAACGAGACCTCGGGTCGGTTTGAACGCGATGCGCTGGACCCCGACGTCGGCGTCAACGCGCGGCTCGGGTTGACCAATCTGTCCATTGATCTGACCGGCAACCCCGATTTCAGCCAAGTGGAGACGGATGAGGGCCTGGTAACCGTCAACGAGCGGTTTGCGCTCTTCTTCCCGGAGAAACGGCCGTTCTTCCTCGAGGGAATCGAACTCTTCTCCACACCCAACCAACTGGTGTACTCCCGCCGAGTGGCTGACCCCGTCGTCGGTGCCAAGTTCACCGGCAAGTTTGGGCGCCTCGGGCTGGCGCACCTCACCGCCATCGATGAAACGGACGGCGACAACGCGTTGTTCAACATCACAAGGGTGCAGCGTGACCTGGGCGCCAACTCGCTCACCGGGTTTACCGTCACCCACAGAGACCAGGGCAGGAATTACAATCGTGTTGTTGCCGGCGATGCTCGTATTGTCTTCGCTAAGCTCTATTTCGTCGACGCGCAATTGGGAGGATCGTGGACCCGCGACGCATCCGGGACCCGATCAGCCGCCTTGTGGCGGGCAACTTTCGATCGCACGGGACGGTCCTGGGGATTCAATTATCAGATCACCGGGATCGGTGATGACTTCGAGAGCCAGGCCGGCTTTGTGCCCCGCGACAATTTCGTGACGGCCCATGCGTTCAACCGCCTCACCTTCTACGGCGGACGCGGGGCGCTCATCGAGAACTTCACGACCTTCTTCGGCCCCACGCGCCTGTGGACTTACACCTCGTTCGGATCCGAGGGCGCCATAGAGGGCGGCGAATCCGCCACGTTCAACCTCCAGCTCCGCGGGGGCTGGTTTGTGAGCGCCAGCGTCAATCGAGGGTTTCAGGAGTTCGACCCCGATGCGTACGCCACCTTCCAGGTCGACCGCGGAGGCGGCGCCCTCGAAGCCTTCGTCCCTCAATCTGAGATCGACAACCAGTTTACGACTTCGCTTTCGCTGACGACCCCGACGTATCAGACGTTCGACGCGTCGGCGAGTTGGTCCAACGGAGAGGTACCGATCTTCGACGAGGCAGCCGAGGGAAGAGAGACACGGATCCAGGCTGGGGTTAGGCTCCGGCCGACCGGATCGATCAGAGTCGCAGCCAGCATCAGGTTTTCGCGCATCCGCCGGAAGCTGGACGACTCGGAATTCGCGCGGACGATTCTCCCCCGCCTCAAGATCGAGTATCAGCCTACCCGAGCCCTGTTCTTCCGGGTCATCGGGGAATATCGGTCTCAACGTCGAGCCGCCCTGGTGGACCCCAGGACAGGAGACCCGCTCCTCATCGAAAGTGAGCTCGCCGCGCGAACCGAAATCAACACCCTGCGAATGGACTGGCTGGCGTCCTATGAGCCTACTCCAGGCACCGTGGTGTTCCTCGGCTACGGCGCCACGCTCTCGACCCCGAAGACTCTAAACTTCTCAGACCTGCGCCGTGAGATTGATGGGTTTTTCGTCAAACTGGCCTATCAATTCCGCCGGTAGGCGCGTGACCCAAGGCATAGATGCCGAGGGCACCATCCTATGAGGGGGCGCTCCCCGGTGTGGGCCATACCGCTGGTCACAACCGCGGCGTTGCTCATTGCTCGCGCGGTCGCGGCACCGGCCATCACCGACCCCACTGGCGCTCCCCTCCCCGAAGGCCTCAAGCTCTCCACGCCCTGGATCCATTTGGTGCTGGCACCGCTCTTCACACTGTGGGACGGCACTTCGATGCTGCCCATGAGCCGGCTCAAGGGACTGGTGACAGGACTTCTCCTTTTGTATGTCCTCTGGCGAGCCATTCGATTCTGGAGTCACCGACGGTTGCTGCGCGAGATCGGCTACGCGGCACTGGCCCTCATCGGGTTTCTCCTCTTTGTCTTGGTGGGGGCAACGTGGCATCGGCCCATGGTGGCCCTCACCAGCGTGCCGGAAGATGCGGCAGTAGCCGATTTCCATTCCCATACAAACGCCTCACACGACGTCGAAGGCCTCATGGACGGGTGGGACCTCGGGGCGAGCCGCCGATGGCACCGACGGGCGGGATTCGACGCGTTCTTTCTCACCGATCACAATACCCAGAGCCCGGCCATCGGACTGGCTGGGGAAGGCGTGCCCTACGCATGTGAAGGCATTGAGATCAGCGCCTGGCGGGCCCACATGGTCCTGCTCGGCCGCGTCGACTCCATCGATCGCCGGCCGTACACCACATCCCTGGAGGGCGTGCTCCAACTCATCGAAGATGCCTCCACCCAGTTCGACGCAATCTCCATTGCGTCCATACCTGAATACGAACGGTACCACTGGAAGAACCTCGAGCTCTTCGTCGCTACGGGGTTGGACGGGTTCGAAATCGTGAACGCGTCGCCCAAGGCAAACGAACTCTCGCGTGTGAGGCGAGACTCGGTGATCGCCTTGGCGCGCCGGACCGACCGCATCGTGGTCGGCGTGAGCGACCAGCACGGTTGGGGCGCGACCAGTATGGTGTGGAACCTCGTGCCACTCGAAGATTGGCGCCGTCGCAACCAGGACCCCTGTCCTCGTATTCTCGCTCGGCTCAAGACAGCAGGGTTCGACGCCGTGCAAGTAGTGGAACGGCATCGTCTCCGCGCCGAGGCGTGGTGGCCTGAGTGGCTCACGCCGGTGGGGCTCGTGTGGGAGACATGGCGTGGGATGGGATGGCCCCTCACCCTCGGCTGGCTCGCCTGGATCTGGGGCTGGGCAATCATCGTCCCTCTCCGCCGGCGCAATGCCGGGCTTGCGTCGACTCGAAGTGGGGGGCCAAGATAGGCCATCATGCAACGATCCCATATTCTGGGCACTGGGTTTGCCGTGCCCGACCGGGTCGTCTCCAATGACGACCTTACCGAGTGGATGGACACTTCGGACGAATGGATCCGAGCTCGCACCGGCATCGAACAGCGGCGCTGGGTCGACGAGGGCCAGACCAGTACCGAGCTCTCGCTCCAAGCCACTGAACGCGCCCTCGAGGATGCCGAGATCACGGCGGGAAGTCTCGATGCCATCGTGTTCGCCACGTCCACCCCAGACCACTTCTGTCCCGGCGGTGGGGTCCTGCTCCAGCACGCCATGGGAATCGGGACCGTACCGGCGATCGATATCCGCACGCAATGCAGCGGTTTCGTGTACTCCTTGGCCGTGGCCGACGCATGGATTCAGACCGGAATGTTCCGCCACATACTGGTGGTTGGCGTCGAGATCCAATCGACGGGGATGGATCTGTCCACGGAGGGCCGAGACACCGCGGTGATTTTTGCCGACGGCGCAGGCGCGGCAGTGGTGGGG
>JABDII010000595.1 GCA_013003805.1 Gemmatimonadales bacterium | reverse complement strand
GCCAATAGCCAATAGCCAATAGCCAATAGCAACAAGTTCCAGAAGGAGCCGACCACCATCACCACCAAATCCCACTGGGAAGCGGTCTACGCCAAGCGGGCGCCCCACGAGGTGAGTTGGTACCAGGCCAACCCGGAGCATTCTCTGGCGCTTCTGGACGTGGCCGGAGCGACGTCGGATACCCGAATCGTCGACGTCGGCGGGGGGGCCTCGTGTCTGGTCGACTGCCTCCTGGACCGGGGGTTCACCAACCTTACGGTGATGGACATCGCCGAGGGGGCCTTGGCGCACGCCAAAGTGAGGCTCGGCAAGCGGGCCCGGGACGTCCAGTGGATCGAGGCCGACGTGACGGCGTTCGAGCCGTCCGAGCGATGGGACATCTGGCACGATCGTGCCGTCTTCCATTTTCTGACCGCGGCCCAAGACCGTGAAGCCTACCGGCGCACGCTGGACAACTCCCTCGTGCCCGGCGGACACGCCGTTATCGCCACCTTCGGCCCCCAGGGCCCGACCCGCTGCAGCGGCCTGGACGTGGTCCGCTACAGCGCTCAGGACCTCCTAGCCGAGCTGGGCTCGGTGTGGGAGTTGGCAGGGGAGCTGGAGGAGCTCCACCAGACGCCGCAGGGAGTGATCCAGGAGTTCATGTACGGGCTCTTTAGGTTTGGGAGTGAGGAGTAAGGGCTTGCAGATACCTCCTTAGTCTGGCTAGCCTACTTTCGCGCGGCTTCAGCCGCGATCGAAGGACGCTGCGCGATTACCTGCGTGGGCCAATAGCCAATAGCCAATAGCCGATAGCTGGCGGCCCTGATTCCTAGCCCTCCCAGGTCCCCCTGTAACCTTTTCTGCCTCCACTGTGTCCCAATGACAAAGACAGGCGACGCCACTCAACCCGGGAGCCCGGTGGACGAACGCCAGCTACTTCGGAGGGTGCTCGACGGAGACCCTCGAGCGGAGCGGGAGCTGTACGAGGCCCATGTGGACAGGGTGTATCGGTTGGCGTACCGGATGACCGGCGACGACGATCTGGCCCGGGACTGCACCCAGGAGGCCTTCATCCGGGCCTTCGACCGGCTGGCGGATTTTCGGGGTGACGCGGCGTTTAGCACCTGGCTCCACGCGATCACCTACTCGGTCGTGCTGAACGTGCTTCGGAAGGTCAAGCGGCTGCGGCGGCGAGAGGCGGATCTGGACGCGGCGGGGCGGGTGGCGGCGACGGAGCGGCGGGCCAACCCCGACCTGAAGGCGAAACTCTCCGAGGCAATCGACCGCCTCCCGGAGAAGTATCGCATGGTGTTCGTGATGCACGACGTGGAAGGCTATACCCACGCAGAGATCGGAGCGGCACTCGGCACGAAAGCGGGCACATCCAAAGCACAGCTGTTCCGTGCCCGGGCCAAGCTCCGTGAGGCACTGGCGGCGCACGCCGGGGAGTGGGCGGTATGAAAGAAGAGCAGTTGGACCAACTGATTCGGGAAGTAGGGGCGGAGTATAACCCTCCACCGCCCACGCCGCGGGACGAGATGTGGAACCAGATCCGCGCGGAACGGGAGCGCCGGCGGTCGACTCCGCCCCCCCGCGGTGGCATGCCGCCATGGCAGTGGGTCGCCGGGATCGCCGCGGTGCTGGCCATCGGTGTTGCCATCGGCCGATTCACCGCCTCACCGGACGGTGAGGATTCGCCACCGATCGTTGTGGCGGGCCCCAGCCCGGTCGAGTCCACTCCCGTTGCCAACGTGGCATATCGGCTGGCCACCAGCGAGCACTTCGAGAGCGTCGAGACCTTCCTCACCACGTTCCAGGTCGACGCCAAGGAGGGGATGATGGCCGAGGGGGACTGGACTGTCCCAGCACAGAGCCTCCTCCTGCAGACCCGGTTGCTGCAAGCGTCACCCGCTGGTGAGGACCCGGGCCTCAAGGTGCTGTTGGATGACATTGAGTTGGTGTTGGCACAGATCGCCCAGTACTCGGCCGATCGGGCCGAAGACCTGGAATTCATCGATAACGGTATCGAACAACGTGGCGTGCTGGTGAAACTGCGTGCGGCAGTTCCGGCGGGCGCGTAACGGACCCGGCAAGGAGCACTGAGATCATGATCAACTTCACTCGATTTCTCGTGGTTGGCGCGATGTCGCTCGTGGTGACAGCGGGTGCGGGGAGTGGGGCGGGGGACGCCGATGCGGGCACGGCGAGGGCGGTGGAGCAGAGTGTCCCGGCCAGCGTGGTCCCGCAGGGTCCCGGAGGAGTGGCAGACCTCGTGCCCGCGCCGTGGATCGCCGAGGACCCGGCCGACTCGCTCTACCGGCTAGCTCGGAACGCGCTCAACCGCGGCAACTACAAAGTGGCCATCGACCATTTCCGCGAGTTGCGCGAGCGCTATCCCGACTCGGGCTACGCGGCCGACGCCCACTACTGGGAGGCCTTTGCGCTCACCAAACTGGGGTCGCGCGAGTCGCTCGAGAAAGCGGGGCAGCTCATCGAACTCCAAGCCGAGCGCTATCCCGACGCGCGAACTCGGCGGGACGCGCTGGCATTACGTGCCCGAATCCGAGCGGATTTGGCACGGATGGGTGACGCGCGGAGCATGGAATACGTGTCGGAGACGGCCGCGGCACTCGCCCGGGAACAGGCTGAGGTGAGGGCGGTCCGAGAGCATCAGGCGCAGGAGGAGTGTGACGATGACGGCGACGAGCGAATGGTCGCGCTCATGGCGCTCATGCAGATGCAGTCTGACCGGGCGATGCCGATTCTGAAGAAGGTGCTGGAGCGTCGGGACGAGGGCTCGGTGTGCCTCCGGCGGCGCGCCATGTTCATCGTGTCGCAGAAGCACTCGCCGGAGACCACTCGGATTCTATTGCAGGCGGTGCGCACGGATCCCGACCCGGAAGTGCAGGAACAGGCAGTGTTCTGGCTGTCGCAGGTAAGGGAACCGGAAGCGATCGCAGCACTCGATTCATTGCTGCAGCATGCCACCAATCCAGAGCTCCAGGAGAAGGCCGTCTTCGCCCTGTCGCAGCAGCACGGAGAAGCCGCGAGCCGGGCGTTGCGCAGCCACCTGGAGCGTGCCAGCACACCCGAGGAGTTGAGGGAAAACATCGTGTTCTGGCTGGGCCAGCGGGGTGGCGAGGAGAATGCCCAGTACCTGCGTGACTTTTATGGCCGTACCGACAAAGTCGAGGTGAAGGAGAAGATCTTGTTCTCGCTCTCACAAACCCACCGCGAAGAGAACACCGAGTGGATCATGAGCATCGCGTTGGACGAAAACGAGCCAGCCGAGATGCGGAAGCATGCGCTGTTCTGGGCGGTGCAAAGCGGGCACGCGGACATCGACCAGCTGCTGAGCCTGTACGACGGCATGGCGGACCGCGAGGTCAAGGAACACTTGATCTTTGTGTACTCGCAGCGATCCGATTCCGCGGTGACCGACAAACTGCTGGACATCGCGCGGAACGAGACCGACCGGGAGCTCCGCCAGAAGGCCATCTTCTGGCTGGGCCAGTCGGGTGACCCGCGGGTCGCGGACCTGCTCATGGAGATCATCAACCAATGACGCTTCATATGAAGGTGGGCATGGGCTGGTCACTTGGAGCGATCATGGCGCTCGCGGGCTTGGCCCTCGCCCTTCCTTTGGAGGCCCAGTCGCTGGCCGATCGGATCGGCGCGCTGGGTGACGGGGACAGCAAGGTCCGGATGAGCTACGCCACCAGGCCGGGCGTGTGCGGATCGGGACATAACATCTCGATCAGCCGGAGCACCGAGGACTGGGAGCCCGACTGTGAGCCGGGCCCCGCCCGCGTGATGCTGAGGTTCAAGGGCGGTGAGCTGGTGGACGTCGATGCCTACGTCGGTGGCCGCTGGAAGCGGTCGGGGACAGGCATCCTCGACTTGGGCCGGGTGCCGGCGCCGGAGGCGGCCAGGTATCTCTTGTCGCTCGCGGCGTCGCCCGATGCCATGGGAGGGGACGAAGCCATCTTCCCGGCTACGATCGCGGATGGGGTCGACGTATGGCCTCGTCTCCTTGCGATCGCGAGGGACGAATCCCTGCGCACCAAGACACGAAAGAGTGCGGTGTTCTGGCTGGGCCAGGCGGCTGGTGCGCAGGTGCTGGAGGACCTGGCCGAATTGGCTCAGGCCGAGAATGTGAACCGCGACATACAGGAACACGCGGTGTTCGCCCTGTCACAACTCCGCGGGAAGGAAGGGATCCCTCCGCTCCTCGTGATCGCCCGCACCCATCGCGATCCTCACGTGCGCAAAAATGCCATGTTCTGGCTGGGCCAGTCGCACGACGAGCGCGCGATCGCGCTATTTGAGGAGATCCTGGTGGGGAGTGAGGAGTAGAGAGTGAGGAGTAAGGAGTAAGGAGTAAGGAGTAAGGAGTAAGGAAGAAGGCGGAAAGACGGGAAGGCGGAAGGAAGTAGCGTGACTACCTTCGCGGCCCAATAGCCAATAGCCAATAGCCAATAGCCAATAGCCGTTACCTCCCAGCACTCGCCGATACGACGGCCCCGGGC
>JABDII010000593.1 GCA_013003805.1 Gemmatimonadales bacterium | reverse complement strand
CAGGTCAACGTGGCCGGCCCGTACGATCTGGTCCGATTACGTGAAGTCGCCGAGGACTTGCAGGACGAACTCGAGCAAATCCCGTCCGTTCTCGAAGTCGCGCTGTCGGGCGGACTCGAGCGGGAGGTGCAGGTCGACGTCGACCTTTCGAAGCTCAAGCTCTACGGGTTGTCGTTCGACCATGTCATCGCCGCCATCCGGCGGGAAAACGTGACCGTGCCCGGGGGCTCGATCGATGTCGGTCAGATGAAGTATCTGACCCGCGTCCCGGGCGAGTTCACCACCCCGGGGCCGATTGCCGACATCGTGATCGAGAGCCGCGGCGGGCGGGCCATCTACGTCCGGGACGTGGCGACGGTCACCTTTGGGTTCAAAGACCGGGAGACCATCGCGCGATTCAACGGCAACCCGGTTGTCTCGCTCGCCGTATCGAAACGGGGCGGCGAGAACATCATCGAGACCGCCGACAGGGTACGGGCCGTCATCGAGGGGCAGCGCTCCACCTTTCCGCCGGGCACCGAGGTCACCATCACCGGTGACCAGTCCGTGCAAATCGACGAGATGGTCGCCAACCTCGAGAACAACATCATCTCGGGCGTCATCCTCGTTGTGGGTGTCCTCGTGTTCTTCCTCGGACTTCGCACGGCCTGGTTCGTGGGGCTGGCCATCCCCATGTCGATGCTCTTGTCGTTCAGCGTCATCCGGGCCATCGGCGTCACCATCAACATGGTGGTGTTGTTCAGTCTCATCCTGTCACTCGGCATGTTGGTGGACAACGCGATCGTGATCGTGGAGAACATCTACCGCTTCCGCGAACACGGGCACGACCGGTCGACAGCGGCGAAGCTCGCCACGGCGGAGGTCGCCATGCCGGTCATCGCCTCGACGGCAACGACGCTCGCCGCTTTCTCGCCACTGGTATTCTGGACCGGGATCGTGGGCGAGTTCATGGCCTACCTGCCGATCACGCTGATCACCACGCTCTCGTCGTCGCTCTTCGTGGCGCTGGTGATCGTCCCGACGCTTTGTTCGCTCTTCCTGGCCGTGGAGGATGAGCCGGCCCGGGGCCTCACCCCGACCGGACGCCGGATTCTCATCGGCTCGGCCGCACTGGTGGTCCTGCTCGGCCTCGCCACGAACCCACTCACCACGATACTCCTGGCACTCACGCTCGGATTCCTCGCGGTGCTCAACCACTACGTTCTCCATCCCACCGGCCACTGGTTCATGAACCACGGGCTCCCGCAGATTCTCAAGAGGTACCGAGGGGTACTCGAGTGGGCCCTCGGACACCGAATCCGCATGATGCTTGGCGCGGTCGCCGCGTTGATTCTCGCTGTCCTCGCCTTCGGCGCCTTCAACTCGGGCATCGAGTTCTTCCCAGAGGACATCCCGCCGGAAACTGTCTACGTCCAGATCGAGGCGCCGATCGGCACCCGGCTCGAACAGATCGACACCATCGCGCAGCGCATCGAGAACCGGCTCGGTCGACTCGAGGGACGCGATGATTTCGAGTCCGTGGTCACGACGGTGGGATCTCAGACCACCAGCGGAATGGACGCGGGGACCCAGGGCAGTCATCTCGCGTCCGTGGCGGTCAATTTCATCGATTTCCAGGACCGATCGGTGGACGCCTTGAACACCATCGAGACTATGCGCCGGACGGTGGCCACCGAAATCGCGGGGGCCGACATCTCGGTTGAGCGGCCCCAGGAAGGTCCTCCCACTGGGCTCCCGGTCAACGTCGAGATTGTCGGACAGGATCCCGATACGCTCCGCCGGTTGGGAAACGCCTTGGTCTCCCTGCTCGAACAGTCCCCCGTATTCGCCAAGCTCGACGGGCTCGAGAGTGACATGGCGGAGGGCCAGCCGGAACTGGTCATCGAGGTCGATCGCGAGCGAGCCGCGCTCTACGGCTTGAGTACCCAGGCCATCGGAATGACCATCCGGAGTGCGATCAATGGCACCGAGGCATCGACCTACCGTGATGGTGAAGACGAATACGACATCACCGTCCGGCTGGCCCAAGCCTATCGGGAGGACCTCTCTGCCTTGGCCGATCTGACCGTTGCGAGCCCGGTCGGAGTGCAGGTCCCGCTCTCCTCCGTGGCGCACTGGGATGTCGGCGAAGGATTCGCCGGCATCAATCGCAACGACTTGGACCGGGTAGTGACCGTAAGCGCCGAGGTGCGCTCCGGCTTCAATGCGAACACGACACTCACAGAAGTGCAGCAAACGGCGGAGACGTTCGCTGCCGGCTTGCCGCCCGGGTACCAGCTTCGCTATACCGGTCAGCAGGAGGAGCAGGCCGAATCGCAGGCGTTCCTGATGGGCGCCTTCGTCACGGCTATCATGCTCATGGGCTTCATCCTGGTATCCCAATTCAACTCGGTCTTCAAGCCGGTGATCATCCTGAGCGCCGTGATCCTATCGACCATCGGCGTCCTCATCGGACTGCTCGTCTTCCGCATGCCCTTCGGCATCATCATGAGCGGGGTTGGGGTGATCAGCCTGGCCGGGGTCGTGGTAAACAACGCCATCGTGCTCATCGACTACATCAACATTCTCAGGGTGCGCGACGGCTTGAGCCGGCTCGAATCGCTTATTCGCGGTGGGCTCACCCGGTTTCGACCCGTAGTCCTGACGGCGATCACCACCGTGCTTGGCTTGGTGCCGCTCGCCATTGGTCTCAACTTCGACTTCGAGGGGCACTACACGCGGCTCGAGCCCGAACTCTATTGGGGTGGGATTCAGGCAGCGTGGTGGGGCCCGATGGCCATCGCCGTCATCGCGGGGCTCACGTTCGCCACCTTCCTCACCTTGATCCTCGTGCCGGTCATGTTTTCCTTGATTGACGACGCCGAAGACTGGCTGAGCCGGGCCT
>JABDII010000554.1 GCA_013003805.1 Gemmatimonadales bacterium | reverse complement strand
GTGACAACGATACCTTTCCCCTCTGGTGGGCCCAGGAGGTGGAAGGAATCCGCCGGGACGTGACGGTCGTGTGTATCGCCTTGTCTCACACCACGTGGTACGCCCGCCAGGTACGAGACAATCCCGTCCGGCCATTCGATCCGTCGACCGCACCTGCCATTTGGCAGGAGGGCCAATGGGAGGTCCCCACCTGGCCGGTGCATACGATGACCGACGCGGAGATTGCAGCCGCAGCCCCAGGGATGTTTCTCGAGCGCGAGGTGGAAATCCCGCTCGGCCCGATTCGCACCCTGGTTCCCGCCCGAACGCCGCTCTATCTGGCGGACGTGACGCTCCTCAGAGTGCTGCAGCAAAACCTGGGGCGTCGGCCGGTGGCGTGGTCCATAACGGCCGGAACGAATTTCTACGGACTCAATCGG
Source organism: Gemmatimonadales bacterium (assembly GCA_013003805.1). Taxonomy (GTDB): domain Bacteria; phylum Gemmatimonadota; class Gemmatimonadetes; order Gemmatimonadales; family GWC2-71-9; genus JABDII01. Next base: position 8,429 of record JABDII010000554.1, on the reverse strand, counting down.
AACCTCGCCCAGCAGGGACTGGTGCGGCGCGTGCGACCGGTACTGGTTGATTCCACGTCGATGACGCTTCCGGTCGGACTCCAAGGCATCGCGTTGGATCCAGCGATCACTGAACGCCTTGCCTGGGACACGTATCGCTACGGCGAGCTGCTTTCACTCGGCCCGTTCGGGCTCGACCCAACGGGTCAGAGCTTTGCAGCGAGCCTGGCCGAGCCGTTCGTGCAGCTCGCGTTTGCCTACCAAGATGATGGCAACATTCCCGAGACGTTCAAGAACCTCGATCGCGCATCCCGGCTCTCACCCAACCCGGCTCTGCGGACAGCCCTGGAAGAGATGCGCATGGAGTTGCTGCAGGGAGGGGACCCGCCGCCCGCGGACAGTGGGGGCAACTGAGGCTAGGTCCCTTCATTTCGCCTGAGCCCGGTCCTAGATTTCAGGGTTATGGCATTTCCCGAGCTCGCTCTGCGATTGGCCGAGGTCCGGGAGGCTGTGGGCGTGCACCAACGGCGAGGGGGCTGGGAACACCCGGTTCGGATCATTGCGGTGACCAAGACCCATGGGCCGGACGCGGTGCGTGCCGCCACCTTGGCAGGGATCGAAGCAATCGGGGAGAATCGGATTCAGGAGGCGCTCGCGAAGCAGGATGCACTTCCCGATGTTGCCGTCGAGTGGCATTTCATCGGGCGGTTGCAGCGGAATAAGGTACGACGAGCGATTGATCGGTTCACCTGGATTCACTCGGTGGACCGGCCCGCCCTGGCTCAAGAACTCGAGCGGCGGATTCCGCTTGACTCTCCGAGGCAGCGGATCCTGGTGGAAGTGAACTGCTCGGGCGAACCCCAAAAGGGTGGGGTCGAGCCCGATGAGCTGATGGCGCTGCTCGAGACGGTAGCCGAATGCGGCCGGTTGGAATTGCGCGGCCTCATGACGATGGCGGAGTACACGACGGACCAGCAGGTGCAGCGGCGGACCTTTCAACTCTTGCGAACCCTTCGGGATCAGGCCGCATTGGCCGGCCATCCGGTTCCGGAGCTCTCGATGGGAATGTCGGGTGATTATACGGTTGCGGTGGAGGAAGGGGCCACGATGATCCGGCTGGGGACCCTGCTCTTTGGAGGACGCAGCGCATGAGCGACGACGCGTTTTATCTCACTCCGCACGACGTGCGAGGGCAGGAGTTCCGTCAAGCGTTCCGGGGGTACAATCCCAGGGAGGTTGAAGACTTCCAGCTTCGGGTGTCAGAGGAGCTGGAGCGCCTGTTGCGCGAACGCGCCCAGCTCGAAGAGCGCCTGAGGAACTTCCAGGAGCAGCTGCGCGCGTTCCGTGATCGGGAACGGGCCATGAATGAAGCACTCCTGGCCGCCCAGCAACTCCGGGTCGATGCCGCCAGGGAGGCCGATAGCGAATCGGAAGAGATCATTCAACGCGCGAAGACGGAGGCGCTCAGGATCCTCGCCGAGGCCAAGCAAAACGAACGTCTCGTCCGGGAACGCACCGAGATCGGACGGCGTCAGTTCGCGGCCTTCCTGGCGAATTTCCGGGCCTTGCTCGAGCGCCACCTGGGCGAGGTGGAAGGGTTGGAGGAGAATATCCGGAGCGCAACCGACGCACAGACGGAAGCCGTGCAGCGAAGGGCATGACCGTCGTCGCCGATCAGCCGACGGTTGTCGCTGCGTCGGCGGCCATCCGTCGCCTCACCTCGCTCGAGCCATGTGTCGGCATCATCCTCGGCACCGGTCTCGGTCAGCTCTCCGAGGAGATCGAGGTCGAGACCATCGTTCCCTACGGCGACATCCCGGGTTTCCCCGTTCCCACGGTCGAGTCACACGCGGGCCGCCTCTTGTTTGGCCGCCTGGGTGGGAAACCGGTCGTGGCCATGCAGGGACGTTTCCACCGCTACGAAGGATACTCCCTTCAGCAGGTGACGTTTCCAGTGCGGGTGCTGCACGCCTTGGGCGCCGAGTCGCTCATCGTGTCCAATGCGTGTGGTGGGATGCATCCGCTCTGGCTGCCGGGTGATCTCGTCCTCCTGACCGATCATATCAATCTGCTGGGCGACAACCCGCTGGTCGGCCCCAATGACGCTCGCGAGGGGCCGCGGTTTCCCGACATGTCGACGGCCTACGACGCCGAGCTCCGTGAGCTGGCCCGGGCCGCGGCCCGCGAGCTGGGGATCGGGCTTCGCGAGGGAGTCTATGCCGCGGTGCCGGGCCCGAATTTGGAGACCCCCGCCGAATACCGTTTGCTTCGTGCTGTCGGCGCCGACGTCGTAGGGATGTCTACCGTGCCCGAGGTCATCGTCGCGGTCCACGCCGGCATGCGGGTACTTGGCGTATCCATTATTACCGATCAGTGCCTACCCGATGCCCTCGAGCCGGTCGCGTTGGAGCAGATCCTGGCGGTCGCCGCTAAGGCGGAGCCGGATCTCACCCGGCTCATCGCGACGGTCGTTTCCCGGTGGGCGGCATGACGTTCCCACGGTGGCCGGACCTGCCTCCGGCTGGGTTGGAAGAGCAGGTCCTCCAGCAATGGACCGCCGAGGACTTGTTCCATGAGACCCAGCGCCGTGCCGTGGGTGCCGAGTCCTTCGTGTTCTACGAAGGACCGCCGACGGCGAACGGCCGTCCCGGCATCCATCACGTCTTCTCCCGAACCATCAAGGATCTGGTGTGCCGATTCCACGCCATGCGCGGAAAGCAGGTGACCCGGATCGCCGGCTGGGATGCTCACGGACTCCCGGTTGAAATCGAGGTGGAGAAGCAGCTCAATCTCAACGGCAAGCAGGAGATCGAGGTCTTCGGGGTCGAGAAGTTCAACGCGCTGTGCCGGGAGAGCGTGTTCACGTACCAGTCGGAATGGGAGCGGCTGTCGGATCGCATTGCCTTCTGGCTGGACTACGAACATCCCTACGTGACCTGCAGCAACGCGTACATCGAGACCGTCTGGTGGTTGCTTGCCCGACTGCATTCCCGTGGGTTGCTGGCTCGCGGACACCGCGTGCTCCCGTATTGTCCACGGTGTGGCACGGTGCTCTCGAGTCACGAGCTGGCTCTGGGGTATGAAGACGTGGCCACCCGTTCCGTCTATATCAAACTCCCGCTCCTAGACGATCCGACCAGGAAACTGCTCGTCTGGACCACCACCCCGTGGACGTTGATTTCCAACGTTGCTGTCGCGGTCAATCCCGTGCTCACCTACGGAGAGTACGCCGTCGGGAACGAGCGCCTGATCCTGGCGACAGAGCGGGCCGGGGCAATCCCGCTCGGGACGAACGTGACGGGGGAGCTGGAGCCCAATGCGACCTTCGCCGACCTGCCGGCCGATAGGGTGACCACCTTCCGCGGCAAGGAGCTCATTGGGAAGCGCTACACGCGGCCGTTCGATGGGGTGGCGCTCTCGGATGAGAAGGTCGCCGAAGTGGTGGTCCCGGGTGCCTTCGTCTCGGCCGAAGACGGCTCGGGCTTGGTCCACCTCGCGCCCGCCTTCGGAGCGGATGACTACGCGGCGGGGCGGGAACACGGCCTGGCGTTCGTAAACCCCGTGGCAGGGGATGGAACATTCCACGGAACGGAGTGGTCGGAGCTCGAAGGCCGTCAGGTCACCGCCAAGGAGACCAACGAGCTCATCATCAAGCGCCTGAAGGACAGCGGGCTCTGGCATCTCACGGAGACCTACGAGCACGCCTATCCCCATTGCTGGCGGTGCCGCAGTCCGCTCATCTACTACGCACGCGATTCCTGGTTCGTGCGGACGTCGGCAGTCAAGGATCGACTACTAGAGCTCAATGCATCTATTGGGTGGCATCCGCCGGAGGTCGGAACGGGCCGGTTTGGCGCCTGGCTGGAGAACAACGTGGATTGGGCGCTGTCGCGCGACCGCTACTGGGGCACGCCGCTCCCGGTGTGGGTGTGCGACGCCGATCCGGAGCACGTTGAGGTGGTGGGGAGCTACCAGCACCTGGCCGAGCGGTGGGGCAGGGAGCTTGCCCCCGACTTCGATCCCCACAAGCCCTTCATCGACGATGTCACGTGGGCGTGTACCTGTGGCGGGACCATGCACCGCACCCCGGAGGTCATCGACACGTGGTTCGACTCCGGTGCCATGCCCTATGCCCAATGGCACTACCCGTTCGAACACGAGACGGATTTCGACGAGCACTTTCCTGCCGACTTCATCTGCGAAGGCATTGATCAGACTCGCGGGTGGTTCTATTCGCTGTTGGCGATTGCGGTCACTGCCTTCGACCAAGCGCCCTACCGGAATGTGATCGTGAACGAACTCGTGCTCGACTCCGAAGGACAGAAGATGTCCAAGAGCCGCGGCAACGTGATCGAGCCGTGGGATGTGATTCAGGAGTTCGGGGCTGATACCGTGCGAGTCTACCTCATTGCGTCGAGTCAAGTGTGGCTTCCCAAGCGCTTCGATCAGCGCACGATCCCGGAAGTTGCCGGTGGGTTCTTTGAAACCCTGAAGCACACCTATACCTTCTTCGCCTTGTACGCCGGCGAGTGGACTCCGACCCATGCTCCGAGCGAGCGTCCGGTCGTGGACCGTTGGCTGCTGGGGCGGCTTGCCGCCACGGTCGACGCAGTGACCCGGAGCTGGTTGGCCTACGACGTGACCACCGGCATGCGCACCCTCATGGACTTCGTGGTGGACGATCTGTCCAATTGGTATGTCCGGGTCAACCGGGACCGCTTCTGGGCTCCTGATACCTCGGCCGACCCCCGGGCGCTGGCGACGTTGTACCAGGCCCTGGTCACGATCAGTCGGCTGTTGGCGCCCGCCGCTCCATTCGTGAGCGATTGGCTCCACCGGGCATTGGTGGGGCAGTCGGTTCACCTGGCGAGCTTCCCGGTACCGGACCACGAGAGCGACCCGGCGCTGGAGACGGCCATGACGGCGATCCGGCAGCTGGTCTCATTGGGCCGCGCCGGTCGGGAGTCGGCCAATCTGAAGGTGCGGCAGCCGCTCGCGCGGATGGAGGTTGCCGTGCCGGCGGGAGCGTTGGGTGAGTACGAGGCGGAGCTGCTCGAGCTCCTCCGGGACCAGGTCAACGTCAAATCGGTGGGAGTCGTGGCCTCGGATGCCGAGCTCGTGCGGCTCAAGGGGAAGCCCAACTTCCGGGCCCTGGGGAAGCGGTTTGGGAGGCAAACCCCGGACGTTGCCAAGGCGGTGGAACGGCTCTTGCCTGAGCAGTTGCGCCGCCTGGAGCAGGGCGAGGAAGTGAGCCTGGAGGTGAACGGGGACCGAATCCATTATCTTCCGGGCGACCTGGTCGTTGAACGGGAGGTTGTGAGCGACTGGCTGGTCGAGAGCAGCGGGCAGTGCGTGGCCGCACTCGACCCGGTCGTGCCGCCGGAGTTGCGACGGGAAGGGCTGGTGCGCGAGCTGGTGCATCGGATCCAACGCCTCCGGAAAGAAGCGGGCTACGAGTACACGACCCGGATTGCCCTGAGCATCACGGGCCCTCGGGAAGTCCTCGAAGCCGTTCGCGCGCACGAGGCGTTTATCCGGGGCGAGACCCTCGCTCGGGAACTCTGGGTCGACACGTCACCCGAGACCCCGGATCTCGAGCGTGAAGTAGACATCGACGGCACGCGGGCGGTCGTGGGTCTGAAGGCCTACGCCACGTCCACTCAAGCAGAGGCACGAGCCAAGGACATTTGACCGCATGAAGAAGAAGCAATTGACTCACATCGAGCAGCGGCTCCTAGAAGAACGGGCTCGCGTGATGAAGGAGCTGGGGTTCTACGACGAATCATTCTCCTCGAGCCTCCAGTCGTCCGACGGAGACCTATCTTCCTATTCGTTCCACATGGCGGACCAGGGCACCGATGCCATGGAGCGCGAGAAGCAATTCTTGATGGCCTCGAAGGAAGGTCGCTACCTCTGGCACGTGAATCAGGCGCTTCGACGCCTCTACAGCGAACCGAAGTCGTTTGGTGTGTGCCAGAGTTGCGGTGTGGAGATCGACTTCGAACGGCTGGACGCCCTGCCGCATGCCCGCCTCTGTATCACGTGTAAGGAAAAGGAAGAGGATGGCGAGCGGCGCTGAGCGTAGGCTCTTCGGTGTGGTTCTCCTCGCAGTGGTAGTGCTCGACGCAACGACCAAGTTGATCGCGGAGGCCTTCCTCCTTCGCACGACTGGGATCCACGTCCTGGGCGAATGGTTCCAACTCCGTTTGGTCTATAATCAAGGAGCGGCGTTCGGGCTGCACGTTGGCCCGTATTCGCGCTGGATCTTCTTTGGTGTCGCCGCACTCGCCATTGTGATCCTGTACCGCATGTCCCGCCAGGGAGCGGTCGGCGACTGGTTTCGCCAACTGGCACTTGGTCTCGTCGCCGGGGGAGCTGCGGGAAATCTCATCGACCGGGTGCGGAGTGCGCGCGGGGTCGTGGATTTTCTCGACGTCGGGATTGGCACTCTCAGGTGGCCAACCTTCAATGTCGCTGACATCGCTGTCAGTCTGGGCGCTGTTGCCCTGGCCGTGTCGCTCTGGCGCGAAGATGCCCGCCGGACCCAGCCGGAATCCGCCGGCGCCTCGTAACGTTCCATCCCCTGGCCCGTCGAGCGGGCTGCAATTCTCGGTCGTGGTCGCCACAACCGAGCGGCTCGACCGCTTCCTCGCCGACCAACTCCAACTCTCGCGTTCCCACGCGGCGCGGCTCGTTGCCGCCGGCCACGTGCGGATCGATGGCGTACTTGCGCGGGCATCTCGCCATTTGGCCCACGGGGAGTGCGTGACGGTGGAGCTTCCCGAGGCCACGCCACTCCCGACCCTCAGGCCCGCAGCTATCCCCATTACCGTGGTGTATGAGGACGACGCACTGGCGGTGATCGACAAACCAGCCGGCCTCGTTGTGCATCCCGCTCCAGGCCACTGGGACGACACCTTGCTCAACGCCCTTGTCGCGCGGGGCACGGCGTTGGGTGGAGGAGTAGAGGGGCGCCCCGGCATCGTGCACCGCCTGGATCGTGACACCTCGGGTCTCATGCTCGTCGCCAAGCACGAATTGGCGCACCAGCGCCTGGCGAAGGCGCTCGCGAGCCGCCGCGTCTTCCGAGGCTACGCAGCACTGGTGTGGGGACACCTCGCCAAAGATTCGATCGCCGTCGACGCCCCGATCCGACGGCATCCGAAGGACCGCAAACGAATGGCGGTGCTGGCGGACGGCCGCCCTGCTCAGACGACGGCCCGTGTCGTGGCGCGGTTTGAGTCCGTCGATCTCCTCCGGGTAGAGTTGGCGACCGGACGGACGCATCAGATCCGGGTGCATCTCAGCCATGTCGGGCACCCGATTGTAGGTGACCCGGTCTACGGCGGTGGGGGCAGCCGTCGCATTTCAGGCCCGGGCCTGAAGCGCGCGCGAGCCATCGAGCGGGTGACACCGCGACAGGCTCTCCACGCGGCGATGCTCGGGTTCCGGCACCCGATGACCGGCGCCGACATATTGCTGACATCGGAATGGCCACGGGATCTCCATGCGACGCTCGTGCGCGCGGCAGAGGGCCTGGATCTGGTTGCTGAAAAAGAACCGCTTCGGTATCTTCGTTTCTTTAATAGAGATGGCTAGTCCCGACGCGATTCGCGTGCTCGTTTTCCAGGTTGGGGACCTCGCCTGCGGCGTCCCCGCCGAGCTTGCCCGGGAAGTTCTTCCAACGGCGGCAGCAACCCGCATTCCCGGTGCACACCCCGTGGTTGACGGACTGGCCAACGTCCGCGGTTCGATTCTCACCGTGATCGACGGGCATCGCTTGCTCGACCGCGTTCCGCTCCCCGAGCAGGAGGGGGTGACCATCGTCGTGGACCTCGCCGGCCGCGCCTACGGTCTCCGGGTAGGCCAGGTGCACGATCTGTACGAAGTGCGCGAGGAGGACTTCGAGCCGGGAGAGGACCTGGTGGGCGTCGACCCGGCACTGGTGCGTGCCGTCGGATGGGTGGACCGACAGCACTTTGTTCTCCTCGATCTCGAGTCGCTCCTCGAGCCAGTCGTTGGGACGTGACGAGGCCGCCCGGCGTCGTCGTTGCTCTCGTTGCTTTGCCTGAAATGCGTGGAGGGAGTCCGTGAGCCACACCATCCTCGTGTGCGATGATGCGATTTTCATGCGTACGATGATCAGCGATATCCTGACCCAGGCAGGGTATGAGGTGATCGGAGAGGCCGAAACCGGCGTTCAAGCGGTGGAGGAGTACTCCCGCCTCAAACCCGACCTGGTGACGATGGACATCGTCATGCCGGATATGGGCGGAATCGATGCGGTCCGTGAGATCCGAAAGACGGACCCCGATGCCAAGATCTTGATGTGTAGCGCCATGGGGCAACAAGCCCTCGTCGTCGAGGCCATTCAGGCGGGCGCGAAAGACTTCGTCGTCAAACCCTTTCAGCCTTCTCGTGTGCTCGAGGCCGTCCAACGCGTCCTAGGC
>JABDII010000325.1 GCA_013003805.1 Gemmatimonadales bacterium | reverse complement strand
CGGAACGGCCAGCGTGCGGGTTGTTGTATTCGGGCCGGATGCCCCGGCCTCGCGGCGAATCCCCTCTGCCGGGGTGGAGGGAGACCCACCGACGCTCCCTCCAGGCACCAGGGTCCAGGTGATCCCGGATCCGGTGTACCTGCTCCCGGGAGAACGGCAGGATCTGCGCGTTCTAGGCCTTCTCCCCGATCGGACCGCCCTCGAAGGAATCCCGGTCAGGTGGAGCTCGACCGATCCGCGAATTGCTGGCGTGGACAATGGGGGCGCGGTCGTTGGGCGGAACCAGGGGCATGGGGCCATCATTGCCTCGGTGAACGCGGCTGCCGCCGACACCGTCTCCGTTGTGGTCCGTGATGCTGACTTTCGTCTGACTGGCCCTCGACTCGTCTTGGCTCTCGAAGCGTTCGACACGGCGACGGTCGTGGTACCGAGTCAAGGAAACCGTCGGCTCCTCGACGGCTTGAATTGGCGGGTCGCGGACCCATCGATGGCGCGTGTCGGACCCACCGGCACCGTTCAGGCCCTCCGCCCAGGCACGACCGAGCTCGTGGTGCAAGGCTTCCTTCGCGAGCAGCGTATACCTCTGGTCGTCCACCGTCCAGTGAGCCATCTGACACTGGTGCCATCGCCCGGTCCCGAGCCCCTGGTCGTACCATTGATGGGAACCCGCCCCATCCACGTCGCGGCTTCGAGCGTGGACTCAACGCCCGTTCCGGAGGCCGAGCTTCGCTGGGAAGTCGGAGACCCGGCCATCGTGACCTTTGATGCCGAATCGGGAATCGTGCACGGGAGGCGGGAAGGAATTACCAGTCTCACGCTCCGGGCGGATGGATTCGACCCGATTGCGTGGGCCATCCGCGTCGAACCCACGCCGCTCCTCATGGATCCGGTAAAGCTCGTGATCGAGCCTTCGCGGAAGGATACGCTAAGCGCGAGCTTCATTGACCTGGCCGGCGTGCCGATCGGACCGGCGGCTGCGCTCACCTGGACATCGAGTGCTCCAAACGTGGTGCGTGTCGACTCGACCGGTGTCGTCACCGGCCTCCAGGAAGGTCGGGCGACGATCCAGGCGAGGACTTCATGGGGCGACGCCGTGTCGTCCGAGGTTCACGTCGTGGCGGATCTCTTGTTGGTCATCGATCGGGGAAAGGCAGGCTCGGGGATTGTCCAAGTGCGGTCCCACGACCCATCGCGGATGACGCAAGTGCTGAGGGATGGCGCTCGAAATCGCGATCCGGTGTTTGCGCCGGACCGTTCCACGATCGCTTTTGCCTCGGATCGTTCGGGCGACTTCGACATCTATGTCATGGATACGGACGGGGCATCGTCCCGAGCCCTGACCGCCACGCCCGGTGACCAAACTCACCCATCTTGGACACCGGACGGCCGGTATCTCGTCTTCGCCGATCAGCGCACCGGCCAGTCCCACATAGCCATCACGACGATCACGCCGCCTACGATTCGGGCGTTGGCATCGGCGCCCTCCGGCGTGAGGTTCAGCCGTCCGGCAGTCTCACCCGATGGGACGACTATAGCATTCTTGGCCTCCCAATCGACGCAAACGGATGTGGCCGTGATCGACCGGATGGGTGGGCCTGTCCGGATCGTCGCGCGCAACGTCAGTCCCCAGGCCGGCCCGGTCTTCCAGCCGAGCGGAGAGCTCCTGTACGCGAGATGGGCTGCGGATGAATCACGCGGAGGTATTTTTCGGCTCGACCTCCACACGGGTGAGAGTACGGTGATACATTCGGTGACTCAGCCCCCTACGTCGCTCGCGGTGTCGCGTGACGGAACGAGGCTGGCGTATGTCTCCAGTGCCAGGCTCTGGCACATCTCGTTCAAAAAGGGGGACGCCGCACAACTCGCCCTGCCATTGTTCGAGCGTGTGACCGATCCTTCCTTCTGACCTCGTTCCGGTGTCTCCATGAAAGCTCTCGTCCTCACCGGTCCCGGTGGCCTGGAGCGGCTGGCCGTCCAAGATGTACCGACGCCGGCCGTCGCCAAGCCGGACGACGTGCTGGTACGGGTCCATGCGGCGGGACTCAATCGTCTCGATCTGTTCGTCCTGACCGGCCTGCCCGGGGTCACGTATCAATACCCCCACGTGATGGTGGGAGACGGCGCCGGTGTGGTGGAGGCCGTGGGCGCCGATGTGGAAGAGGTCCGAGTTGGGGATCGAGTCATGATCAACCCCGGCGTTTCGTGCACTCACTGCGAGTATTGTGAGGCCGGGGAGCATTCCCTCTGTGGGACCTATCAACTCCTCGGCGAGCATCGCCCCGGAACCGCCGCGGAATACATCGTTCTCCCGGCGCATAATCTGGCGGTCATACCGGACAGCATGCCGTGGGATCGGGCGGGAGCGTTCTCGCTCGCGAACCTCACCGCCTGGCGGATGTTGACGACGCGTGCAAAGCTTCTGGCGGGGGAGACGGTGTTGATTTGGGGTATCGGTGGTGGCGTTGCACAGGCCGCTCTTCAAATCGCCAAATTGGTGGGTGCGACCACGATCGTGACCAGTTCATCCGACGCCAAGTTGGCGCGGGCCACCGAGCTGGGAGCGGATTATGCCCTGAACCACGGCGATCTCGAAATCCGCAAGGAGGTCCGGCGCCTGACGGCAGGTCGTGGCGTGGATGTTGTGGTCGACAACGTTGGCGAGAGCACCTGGACGCAATCGCTCCGGTCGCTCAGGCCTGAAGGGCGACTCGTGACCTGTGGGGCTACCAGCGGTCCCATGGTATCAATGGATATTCGAAAGCTGTTCTGGTATCAGTGGGAGATCTACGGCTCCACGATGGGGAGCCACGCCGAGTATCAGGCGATCGCCCGACTTGCCGGACAGGGAAAACTGTGGCCCGTCATCGATTCTGTGGTGCCGCTGGCCGAGTCACGCCAGGCATTCGAGCGGCTCCAACAGGGTGCACAGTTCGGAAAAATCGTGATCGAGATTCCGAGCTAGTTCTCGGCTTCCTCCAATGCGGGCTCGCGCACCTCAAACTGGAGGAGCAGCGTCCTGTCATCCGACGGCTCGGCGACGAGGGCCAAACCCCTGCCCACCCCGCGCAGGCGGCCCCAGCCC
>JABDII010000521.1 GCA_013003805.1 Gemmatimonadales bacterium | reverse complement strand
CCGCTGCGCACGTTGCGGGCGCGCCCGCGCCTTTCTCCGCAGGTTCGGCTTGTGTCGCATCTGCTTCCGCGAGCTCGCCCTCAAGGGGGAAATCCCGGGCGTGCGGAAGGCCAGTTGGTAAGGGGGCAGTGAACGAATGACGATGACAGATCCAGTCGCGGATATGCTGACCCGCATTCGGAATGCCTGCTCTGCCGGGCATCGCCGAGTGGATATCCCGACCTCGAAACTCAAGGTCGAGTTGGCCCGGTTGCTCCGGGACAACCACTACGTCGCCGACTACAAAGTGATGAACGAAGGTGGTCGGGGATACCTGCGGCTCTACCTCAAGTACCACAACGAGCTGCCGGTCATTCGGGAGCTCAAGAAGGTCTCGACACCCGGCCTGCGCCGGTACGTGAAGAGCCGCGAGATCCCGCGGGTCAAGAATGGCTTGGGGATGGCGATCGTGTCGACGCCGAAGGGCCTCATGAGCGATCGCGACGCGCGGACCGCAAACCTGGGCGGCGAGCTCGTCGCCTACGTCTGGTAGGTGGGTCATGTCGCGAATTGGTAAGCGCCCAGTTCCGATTCCCGCCGGTGTCACCGTGGAGCTCCGCGGCTCGCACCTGTCGGTCAAGGGCCCGAAGGGAACCCTGGCGCGCACGCTCCACGCGGACATGGCGCTCGAGTATGCGGACGACCAGATCACCGTCACGCGCCCCACCGAGGAGACCCGCCACCGGGCCCTCCACGGACTCACCCGGGCGTTGGTGAACAACATGGTCGAGGGCGTGACCCAGGGGTTCGCGAAACACCTCGAGATCCAAGGCGTCGGCTACCGCGCCGAAGCCAAACCCTACGGGGTGGACCTCGTGGTCGGGTACTCGCACACCGTCCCCTATCACGCGCCGGACGGGATCACCATCAGTGCGGAGTCGCCAACGGCGCTCACGATCGCGGGGGTCGATAAGGAACTGGTGGGCCAGGTCGCGGCGGAGATCCGCCGGGTCCGCCCGCCCGAGCCGTACAAGGGCAAAGGAATCCGGTATCGCGGGGAACACGTCCGCCGCAAGGCCGGGAAGACGGGAGTCAAGTAACCATGCGACCGATTCATGCACCGAAGACGCGCCCGGAGCGGCGCTACCGTCGCCGGCTCCGCGTTCGGAAGAAAGTCCAGGGCACGGCCGAGCGGCCGCGACTCGTGGTGTTTCGTTCGCTGAAGCATGTGTATGCCCAGCTGGTCGATGACGACCGGGGTATAACACTCCTCGGCGTCGCCGACCGAAGCGAGGGCGTCGCGGTGGAGGGGTCGGGCAAGGTTGCCAGGGCCCGCGCGGTTGGAACAGCCATCGCCGCCAAGGCTCGTGCCGCCGGCCACACCCGGGTGGTATTCGATCGAGGCGGGTATCAGTATCACGGTCGCGTTCGTGCCGTTGCCGAGGGCGCGCGGGCAGGAGGATTGGAGTTCTAATGGCAGACGAGAAGAAGCAGGAAACCCCGGCCGAGGCCAAGCCCGAGGCGGAGGCCCCAGCGGCCGAGCCCACGGCGGAGGCGGCTCCAGAGCCCAAGGCCACGGAGGCGTCGCAGGCCAAGACCGAGACGCCGGCCGAGACCCAGCCCGAACCGAAGGCCGAGGCGACGTCGGAGGCCAAGCCCGAAGCCAAGCCCGAGGCCAAGCCCGGGGCCAAGCCCGGGGCGAAGACTTCGAAGCCGCCGCAGCGCAAGCGGCCCGATGGGCGCGGCGGCCGTGGCCGCCGGGATCGCGGCGATCGCGATCGTGGCAGCGACCTGGTGGAGAACGTGATCACCATCAATCGCGTGGCGAAGGTGGTGAAGGGCGGGCGCAGGTTCTCGTTCAACGCGCTCGTCGCCGTAGGCGACGGGGACGGCAAGGTCGGGGTTGCGACCGGCAAGGCAAACGAGGTGTCCGAGGCTGTTCGGAAAGCCGTGGAAGCCGCCCGGCGCGGGATGGAAGCGGTGCCGCGCTCTGGCACCACGATCCCGCACGAAATCGTGGGCCAGCACGGCGCGGGGCGGGTGATGCTCAAGCCGGCTGCGACGGGAACCGGCGTCATAGCCGGCGGACCGGTCCGACAAGTGCTCGAATGCGCCGGGATCAAGGACATCCTGACCAAGTCCCTGGGCTCCGCCAACCCGAACAACATGGTGCGGGCCACCATGCAGGGAT
>JABDII010000500.1 GCA_013003805.1 Gemmatimonadales bacterium | reverse complement strand
ACCCCAGGCTGTACCGGTGGCGAACGAGATCGCGGCCGCGATGACGAAGACACCCATCGGGAGCGCCATCACCGGTAGCCCTTCGGATAGGAGCGACGAGAGAAACGGTGCCGTCCCCAACGACTGGGTAACCGCACCGAGCGACCAGGCCAAGACCAGGATGACGATCGCCACCAGCATGGAGCGAAGCCCGCCCGCCCAGGCGTGGATGGCGTTCACCAGGGACAGCTTTCGCCCACCGACCGCTAGGAGAATCGCTACGATCGAACCGAGGAGCGACCCCCAGAGCAGCGGCTTGAACGGGTCCGCCGCCCCGAAGATGTTAGAGAGCGTCTGCGCGCTGCCTTCCGGAAGCGCGCGGATTCCGGGCGTCACCAGCCCCGGGACCACGGTGACGACCACCGTGAGCACGGCGACGGCACCCATCCACCATTGGGAGACCACCCCTGTGGCGGGCGCGGCGGACTCGTCGTCTCCGCCGGCCAGCTGTGCTCCCTCTCGATAGAGTCCTTGGCCCATCGCCGCTCGCTGCTCCGCTGCGAGCATCGGGCCGTACTCCCGCGCCTGCACCACCAGGACGAGCACCAGCCATAGGGCCAGGATGGGATAGAACAGAAACGGGATCGAATTGATGAAGATCCCAAATGCCGAGACGGTAGCGGCCGTCGCGCCTTGAGTCTCAGCGATCGCGAGGCTGTCGGCGATCAGGCTGATCTCGAAACCAACCCAGGTGGACACGAACACCATTGCGGCGACGGGCGCCGCGGTCGAGTCGACGATATAGGCCAGCTTCTCGCGAGAGATCTTGAGCCGATCGGTCAACGGCCGCATGGTGTTGCCGACGATCAGGGTGTTGGAATAATCATCGAAAAAGATCGCCAGCCCGAGAAGCCAGGTGGCGAACTGCCCTCGCCGCCGGCTGGTGGCCAGCGGTGAGACGGCGTCGACGATCGCGGTCGTTGCACCCATTCGCGAGAGGACACCTACCATCCCGCCAAGCAAGAGAGAAAAGATGACGATCGCGGTGTGATCTGGTTTGGCGAGTTCGGGCGACGCATACCGGCTGATGGTCATCAGGACGGCGTTCAAGGGATTGTATCCAGCGAGGAACATGCATCCGAGCCACACGCCGGCGAACAGACTGGTGATCACCTCGCGCAGAACCAGGGCCAGGATGATCGCGACCAGTGGAGGGACAAGGGAGGCCCAGCCCGGAAGCATCGGCTTCGACACCTCGGTTATCCGGCCCCGCGCCTCCACGGTCAGCGGAAGTTCCTTCTTGTCCTCGAGGACGATGTTCTGGAGTGTCGCGCTTTCGAATGGCAGGATGGTGTCTCGAGCGAGCACGGTTCCGTCGGCAGACCGAAGCACCACTTCCGATGGCTCCACCCCCCCGGGGAGCTCTACCGTCAGCGTAAACGGAATGCCGGTGAGAAACGCATCCGGCGCGGTGACCGACGGGTCTTGGGCGGCCAGTGGGATGGCCGACAACACCGACCAGCAGGCGGCGAGGAGACCGAGCCGCACAGCCTGAAGGAGTGGGAGTCGGACACGGATCACAAAACGGGCTCCTCTATCGGGGGGGGGAGTGCTAGGGTCCTCAACTACTCCTCGAGCAGCGCTTCGGCAAGCACGAGCGCACCCCTGGCCGGTTCGATCGTACGGTCCTCCACCAGGAATCGAGCGGTCGAGCTGAGGGCGGCCAAGGTCGCTTGGCGGAGCGGCTGCCCAGCACGGAGCACGCCGCCGTGGAGCACGAGCGGAACGGCCTCGTCGGCGCCGAAATGACGGAGCAGACTCTCTGCCAGACGAGCCAAGTCCTGGGCCGCCTGGTCCACTATTGCGCTCGCCACCTCATCTCCTGCCGCCGCCGCCTTGAGCACTGCCTGAGCCACGGAGGCGACCGCGCCGGGTGTCGCAGTACTGGCCCACCGGACGAGCGCCCGAACATCGCGGCAGCGTGTGGCTTCCAGGAGACCCTCGGTGAGGGCAGTGGCCGGGCCGCGCCCGTCCTCGGCTTGGCTTACCGCCCCCAAGCCCGCCCGTCCTAGCGCATATCCGCTGCCCTCGTCGCCCATCTGCCAGCCGTGGCCCCCGCTCCGGTGAATACTGCCGGTCGAATCGCGCCCCACCGCCGCGCTGCCAGTTCCCGCGCTCAGCACGATACCGGGTTGGCTTCCGAAGGCGGCCACCAGCGCGATCTCCAGGTCGGTCGTGACTCGTACCCGACCGGCCAGGTCCTCGCTTCGCATCGCTTGGGCCAACTCGCCGCGCTCGCTTGCGTGCCCCGCGCCGGCGGCCCCGATCACGAGGGCCTCCGAGCGGAGCACGCCGGCTCGCGCCAGCGCGTGCCGGACGCATTCCGCAATCGGGCCTACGGATGCCAGTGCCCTCCCCGGGCGGATGGCGGCTCCCGGCCCGGTGGCTTGTCCGGAGATGGACTCGGTCGATCCGACCAGTACTGTCGTCTGGGTGCCACCGACGTCTACCCCGGTCACGATCCTCATGCGGTCGCTCCTCTGCGGGCCGGAAGATAGCTCAGCGCGATGCCTGCGACGACGGTGGTCACGGTCCCGAGCGGCACGTACCAGGGCCATGCCAGTTGCCCCACCGTCTTGAGCCAGTCGGGCCCCGCCGCCCCGGCGATCTGGTTCCCGAAAACCACCACCAACATGACGCCAACGGTCATCGTGACGGCGGCAATAACGTCCCGCCCCCTAGCACGGGGCCATCGACCAGCCAGGAGATAGGTGCCAAGCAGGCCACCATAGGTAATCGACGCGATGGAGAGCGCGAGCACCACCACGGGAGTATTCTCGGCGCCGGTGGACCAATGGAACACCAGGGCTGCGGCGATCAGGCCGGCGGCCCACGCGGCGGAAAACCACCGTCCCGCCCGAAGGAGCTCTTCCGGGGTAGAGGACTGCTTGAACGCGGCGTAGAAGTCGTGGGTGACTGACGAGGCCAGCGCATTGATTGACGAGCTGAGTGTGCTCATGGCGGCTGCGATGATCCCCGCGACGACCAGACCCGCCAGGCCGACTGGTAGGTAGTCGATGATGAATTGCGGGAAATAGTAGTCTGCTGGCTGGTCGGCCGGTGCGAGGCCGGCGGCCCAGATGGCGGAGCCGACCAGCAGGAAGAGGAGGAACTGTGCGATCACCACGACGCCTGACCCTACGAGCGCGATGCGCGCCTTTCGGAGGGACCCTGTGGCCAGCAGCCGTTGGACGATGAGATGGTCCGTCCCGTGTGAGGCTGCGGAGAGGAGTGCGCCTCCGATCAGCCCGCCGAGCAGGGAATAGGTCGTGGTCAGATCGAGGACAGGTTCGATCAGCGTGAGTTTTCCGGCGGTGTTGGCGAGGCCGAGCGCCGTTTCTGCGCCTCCGGCCAGGCTCCATGCGATAGCGAGTGCCGCCACTCCGCCTGCCACGTAGACGATGAGTTGCAGTACGTCGGCCCAGACAACCGCCTTGAGTCCACCCAGCAGGGTGTACACCAGGGTTACGCAACCGATCGCTAAGATCGCGGCGGGAATGCTCCAACCGGTGACCAGTGCAAGTGGGATGGCCCCCGCAAAGACCCGGACACCGTCGCCGAGAAAACGGGTGACCAGGAATACACTCGAAATGAGTCGTCGGGTTCCTGGACCGAATCGGGATTCCAAGCGAACGTAGGCAGTTTCTTGCTCGCCGCGGAAGTAACCGGGAAGGAGCCAGATCGCGACACCGAGGCGTCCAATGAGATACCCGAAGGCGAGTTGCAGGAACGTGAGGTTCCCGCGGGCCGCAATGCCGGGTACCGAAATGACGGTGAGTGCGGAGGTCTCGGTGGCGACAAT
>JABDII010000492.1 GCA_013003805.1 Gemmatimonadales bacterium | reverse complement strand
CCGGTCTCGGGGTCCACCGCGCACTGGATGTTGCATCCCCCTGCCGCTCCCCCAACTTCCCGGATGATCCGAATGGACGCGTCACGCATGCGCTGGTATTCTTGATCGCTCAACGTCATGCTGGGAGCCACCGTGATCGAGTCCCCCGTATGGACTCCCATCGGGTCGAGATTCTCGATTGAGCAGACGATGACCACGTTGTCGGCCCCGTCGCGCATGACTTCCAGCTCGTATTCCTTCCAGCCGATGACACTCCGTTCCACCAAGACCGAACTGACCGGCGACAGATCGAGCCCGTGACGGACGAGGGCCTCGAATTCCTCGACATTGTAGGCAACGCCGCCGCCCGACCCACCCAAGGTGAAGGATGGCCGGACGATGGCCGGATACCCCGATTCCGCCACGGCGGCGAGCGCCTCGGCAACCGATGTCACGGTCCGCCCCGCCGGGACGCCGAGCTCGAGCCTCGCCATCGCGCGGGCAAAGGCTTCGCGGTCCTCTGCGAGATGGATCGCCCGAGCATCCGCCCCGATCAGCTCGACACCAAAGCGCTCTAGTGTCCCATCGCGGACGAGCGCCATCGCGACATTGAGCGCGGTCTGCCCGCCCATGGTCGGCAACAGGGCATCGGGGCGTTCGCGCTCGATAACCCGCGTGACCCACTCCGGCGTCACCGGCTCGATGTACGTCCGATCGGCGAATTCCGGGTCGGTCATGATCGTGGCGGGGTTCGAATTCACGAGGATGACCCGGTAGCCCTCTTCCTTGAGCGCCCGTATTGCTTGGGTGCCCGAGTAATCGAACTCGGCGCCTTGTCCGATGACGATTGGCCCGGAGCCGATGATGAGGATCGAAGAGAGATCAGTTCGCTTCGGCATGGACCATATCGCCCAAGGTTTGTTGGAACGGGATCGCAGGTGCCCAACCGGATGCGTTGCGAAGTTTGGACGGGTCACCCACCAGATGCGTGATGTCGGCAGGCCGGAGCAGCGCGGGATCGGTTTCCGGCTCCACCGCTACCCCGACTAACGCCGCCAACCGTTGGAACACGTCCAACAAGGGGACTCCGGTGCCACGGGCAATGTTGTACACTTCGCCCGACGCTCCGACCTCCAGCAGGGCGACGTAGGCTCGGACCACATCACGGACATCGAGATAGTCGCGCACCGGCGTCAAGTTCCCGGTCTTGACGGTTGCGCTTCCCGTTCGGTGGGCGGCCTTGAGTCGCTCGAGGAAAGCTGGAACGGCAAAGAGCGGGGGTTGGCCCGGTCCAGTATGAGGAAACGGACGTGCGACAACCACATCGAGCCCGGTGCGGCGCCAGGCTTCGAGCGCCGCGATCTCGCCCCCGGCCTTGGTTGCCGCGTAGGTGGAGCATGGGACGATTGGGTCATCTTCCACCCGGGGGCGCTCGCCACGTGCACCATACACTTCAGCCGTGGAAACCACGAGGAGCCGGCCTCGAAAAGGGCTCGAGCGCCGGGCGAGGGCATCGCACAAGAGCGCTGTGCCTGCGGCATTGACGAGCCAGGCTCGTCCGGGGTCGGATTGGGCTGCCCGCCCCGAGGACATCGCCGCGAGATGCACGATCGCACCGTCCGCCTCGTGCGCCAGCGCAACGATCGAAGGGTGATCGGTCAGGTCCAGCGTGCGCGTCTCGACGGTGCCCGGCAAGCCAGCGGGAATCCACGCCTCGGGCGGGGTCCCGCCCGGCCCGATCGCCGCAACAACACGGTGCCCGGCCGTCAGCAGGTGCCGCACCAGGTACCGGCCCGCAAACCCATCCGCGCCGGTGACCAGCAGCGTCATATGCGGTCGCGCCAGCGTTCGAGATCGGCGTCGACCATCATCCGAATCATTTCTTCGAAACTCACCGACGGGCTCCACCCCAGGTCGGCCCGGGCTCGGGTCGGGTCGGCGACAAGGGCCTCCACTTCCGCCGGTCGAAGGAGGGCGGGGTCGACGACGACATGGGACTCCCACGCGAGGCCGACATGTCCGAACGCGATGTCAACGAGATCTCGTACGCTATGCGAAATCCCTGTGCCAACTACGTAGTCGCGCGGTTCGGGTTGCTGGAGCATGCGCCACATCACATCGACGTAGTCGCCGGCGTATCCCCAATCGCGGCGGGCATCCAAGTTGCCGAGCCGGACCTCATTTTGCAGTCCCAGTTTGATGCGAGCGACGGCATCGGTCACCTTCCGCGTCACGAATTCCACCCCTCGCCGAGGAGACTCGTGGTTGAAGAGAATGCCGCTGACCGCATAGAGCCCATAGGACTCCCGATAGTTCACGGTGATCCAATGGCCGTACACCTTCGCCACTCCATAGGGCGAGCGAGGGTAGAACGACGTGGTTTCTCGCTGAGGGGTTTCCGTCACCCGGCCAAACATCTCCGATGAACTGGCCTGATAGAATCGGGCCTCAGGGCAGGCCAGGCGAACCGCCTCGAGGATGCGCGTCACCCCGAGTGCGGTGAATTCTCCGGTCAGTACCGGCTGCGACCACGATGCGGGGACGAACGACTGAGCGGCCAAGTTGTACACTTCGTCCGGCTGGATATCGCGGATGACTTCGGTGAGCGAGTGCTGGTCGAGGAGGTCCGCGGCGACAACCGTGATGCGATCGAGGATATGCTCGATCCGTTCGTAGCTATGGTGGCTGGTGCGCCGGACAACGCCATAGACCTCATATCCCTTCGCGAGGAGGAATTCCGCCAGATAGGAACCATCCTGGCCGGTGACTCCCGTAATCAGTGCGCTAGACATGGCGGGTGTGCTCCACTGGTTGTCTCGCCGGAACCGTGTTGTTAAGTTTGCCTTCTTCTCCGACGCGATTCGAGTCGGACCAAATGGGAGGAAGGACTGTATGGCACGGGTGTGTTCCGTGTGTGGCAAGGGGCCGTCGACCGGCAACAACGCCAGCCACGCCAACAACCGAACGAAGCGGCGCTGGAACCCGAACCTGCAGACGGTCCGGGTTATGGTCCAAGGCGAGCCCAAGCGGGTTCGCGTATGCACCCAGTGCATTCGGAGCAATAAGGTCGTCAAGGCCGTCAAGGCCGGATAGCGTAGTGTCCGGGCGCCGCCCGGAAGTTCGGACGCAAAGAAAGGGGACCCGAAGGTCCCCTTTGTCGTTTCCGAGCATAGCCACAACGTGCCTCACTCGGACAAGAGCTCGATCCGCGCGAGCGCAGCCCCGTCCCCGCGGCGGTGGCCCAATTTCAGAATACGGGTATACCCGCCGGGACGCGCCGCGAACCGAGGTCCGATCTCCGAAAAGAGGCGATCCAGTGTCTGCCGGTCCCGGATGCGGCGTTCGGCCAGACGCCGGGCATGCAGGTCGCCACGGCGCGCAAGCGTAATCAGACGCTCAGCGTAAGGGCGGAGTTCCTTGGCCTTCGCCTCGGTCGTCGTCACACGGTCATGTCGGAAGAGGCTGGTAGCCATGTTCCTGAGCAGCGCCCGCCTGTGGCTGGCCGTCCGGGAGAGCTGCCTGCCCTTGACGCGGTGGCGCATGCTAGGCCCCCATCTCCTCAGGAGTCTCGGCCGGCGTCGCCTCGGCGGCCCCGGCGACTCGGAGAGCAGGTGGTACACCCGGGTCCACGACTCGCAGACCTTCCTCGTCGGCCTCGAACACCATCTTGAAGTTGAATCCCTCACGTTCAAGCAACTCGCCAATCTCGGTGAGCGCCTTCTCGCCTACGTTCTTGACCTTCAGCAGGTCGTCTTCCGACAGCTCCACCAGATCCTTGAGGGTGCGGATACTGGAGTTCTTGAGCGAGTTCAACGCACGGACCGAGAGCCCCAGATCGTCAATTGGCTTTGCCAACCGTTCGACCAGCTCAGCGCCCCTCGTGATCTCGACCTCCTCCTCGACCTGAGGCGCCGTCGGAACCCGCCCGAAGTCCCGGAAATACTGGAAATGCTCCTGGGCCAGCGCTGCAGCATACGCGATCGCATCTTCGGGACTGATGGTACCGTTGGACTCCACGAACACGGTGAGACGGTCATAGTCTGTGCGCTGGCCCACGCGGGTCTCGGCCACAGCGAAATTGGCGCGAAGCACCGGGTTGTAGATCGAATCGATCCGAACCAGGTCGACCGGTAACGACCGATCGATCTCGTGGAATTCGGCTTCGACGTATCCTCGACCCTTGTTCACATGAAGTTCGGCCGACACTTCCCGGTCGTCCTGAACCGTGAACAGCAGGTGATCGGGGTTTCGGACTTCGACCGCCGAGTGGAGCTCGATGTCACGGGCGTACACCGGCCCCGGACCTTCGCGCTTGACGGTCAATACAGCCTCGTGCACATCCTCGCTCAACACCAAGGTCAGCGCCTTCAGCCGCTGGATGATCTGATGCACATCTTCCAGCACGCCCTGCACGGTCTGGTGTTCGTGCACGACCCCGTCCATTCGGAACCCCCAGACGGCGGTCCCGCGCAGTGACGACAACAGGAGGCGGCGGAGCGCGTTCCCCAGCGTGTAGCCATAGCCACGCTCCAGGGGTTGGAGCCGAAATTCGGCGGCGTTCGGGTTGTCGTCCCGCTTCGCCATTTCCACCAGATGGGGACGTACCAAACCGGTCAGATCGATGGTCATAGGGTCCTTCACTACTTGGAGTAGAGCTCGACGATGAGCTGTTCTTGCGCCGTGGTGGGAATTGCATCCCGGCTGGGCCGCTCCACGTACCGTCCCGCCGCCTTCTCGGCGTCGATCTTGAGCCACGGTACCGGAGCACCCCGCGAAGCGTAGTCCTGGGCCGCCTTGACCGACACGAGCTCGCGACTGCTCTGGGCGACGCGGACTTCCTGTCCCGGTTCCACCCGGAATGACGGTATATCCACCCGTCGCCCGTTGACTTCGACGTGCCCGTGCCGCACCAACTGCCGCGCCGCTTTGCGGCTTACGGCGAATCCCATGCGATAGACCAGATTGTCCAGCCGGGACTCCAGGGCCACCATCAAGTTCGTTCCCTTGACGCCTGGCTCCCGCGAGATCCGGTCGAACAGATTCCGGAACTGGCCTTCAGAAAGCCCGTACGTCCGCTTGACCTTCTGCTTTTCCCGGAGCTGCCGGGCGTACTCCGACTGTTTCCGCGGCCGCCCGCTTCCTTGACCATGCTGCCCCGCGGGATAGGCCCGGCGCTCGATAGCGCACTTTTCCGTCAAACAGCGTGTGCCCTTGAGGAAGAGCTTGGCGCCTTCTCTCCGGCACAGCCGGCAACTCGGTCCCGTGTAGCGAGCCATGAATCACACCCGCCGTTTCTTGGGTGGACGGCAGCCGTTGTGCGGTATCGGGGTTACATCACGGATGGACATCACCTTGAGTCCCGCGGAGGCCAGGGCCTGGATGGCTGATTCCCGGCCACTCCCAGGGCCCTGGACCCGGACATGGACCCGCTTGACGCCCATGTTCACCGCCTCGCGGGCGCACTGTTCCGACGCGACCGTGGCGGCAAAGGGGGTCGACTTCTTGGAGCCCTTGAAGCCCGCTTTCCCGGCAGAACCCCACGTCAACGCATTGCCCTGCAGGTCGCTGATCGTGATGAGCACATTGTTGAACGTCGCGGAGATGTGAGCGATGCCCTCGGCTTCGACGACTTTCTTGGTCCGTCGGGTGCCCGACGGCTTTCCTGGAGCATTTGCCATTCGTTGGATTACTTCTTGGTTAGCTTCTTCTTGCCAGCGATCGCGCGGCGCGGCCCCTTCTTGGTGCGGGCGTTGGTGTGAGTGCGCTGTCCTCGAGCAGGCAGGCCCCGACGATGCCGAACACCACGGTAGCTGCCAATGTCCATGAGG
>JABDII010000488.1 GCA_013003805.1 Gemmatimonadales bacterium | reverse complement strand
ATACTCTGCAAACTTCTGCGTTGCCTTGACTGTGTCGCCGTCGTAGGCAGCGATCAGGGCGTGAGGAACCGTCCCGACTCCCTCACTCCCCCACCACGATGCCTGCGCATCGGTTGAGACTCCGATCGCTCCCGCGACGTGTGCTGCATACCCGTCGCCCGTTTGTACGAGCCAGTGGTCGTGCCGTGCGGGGAAGAACATGACTTGCTTTGGGGCGGCCGCTTCGACCACGCGCCGCGTGTTGGTCCCGACCTTGGTCCGTCTCGAGAGCACACCAAGGTAGAGGGTCTCGAGATGGGCGAAGGCGTCGTACGGGCCCTCGATGAGCAGAACGGTCTCCCAGGGCTCCACCTCATCGCCGTCGTAGAGCGCCCGCACGGTTAGCTCGTCCCATTCGGCGGCGCAGAGTTTGAGGATTGCGATCGCCTCGTCGACTCCGCCAAGAAAAGCATGGGTCTTGCCAAAGACTTGCATCGTGATGCGTGGGCGATGCCGGTCCGCCACGAGGATCTCCCGCGTCCGCACGAAATACTTGTCCGAATAGTATCCCGATCGCATCCGCTCGACCGGGAGATGGAAGATGTCTGGATCGAGTCGGTTGCGACGGTGCATGGCGGATGCTCTCCTGCGAAGCCGTTAGTGGCCGAAGTGCTCGGTCTTCAGAGCAGCCAAGATACTCCTCATTTGGCGGATACGCCTGGAATGGGGATAGAGATCGATCAACCGGCGAAGCTCCGCCATGGCCCGGCCCGGGTCGCTCAGGCTGAACTCGTGGAGGTCGGCGAGGGCGAGTCCGATACGTACATCATCGGCGGCGGTGAGGTGCCGGCCCATATCGTGACGCAGCTTCAGCAGCTCGGCGACCGCCCCCTCGGCCATGACCAACGGACCCGCCAAGAGGGCCGCCCGCCGGAGGGTCGCTTCCACCCGATCCCGCTTCTCCTGAGTGCGCTCTCGATACGCCTCCGCCGCGGCCTCGTATTGACCGCGTGCAACCATCGTCTCGATAGCCGAATAGCCCCCCACGCGAGCCAGGCCGACACTGCTGAAAGCCTGCGCTGCAAAGTCGATCACCGGCTCGAGCACGCCGCTGATCAGCGCCGTGGCGAAGCCGTAGATGGCCCAGAGGGCCCCAGCCAACACCAGCGCCCGAGGTGCAACCCCGGTCACGGCGAACAATAGCGCAATGGCTGTCCCCACCAGCAGTAGGGTCCCGATCACGATGCGGAGAAACCGCAGCGGATCATCGCCGAACCGGTATTGGTCGGCCGCCGTGCTCAGTAGCTTCGAGATGCGCAAGGTGGCAAGTTAGAAACGCGGTCACACGGCGGCAAGTTGACACGCCGTGCGCAGCCGCCTTAAATCCCAGGCGCTCCACGACCCCAACCCTCGACCCTGAGAGGATGCCGTGATCGACCCCGTCTCCCGCCGCGCGTTCCTGGGCATGACCGGCGCGGCCGTCGGTGCCGCAGTGCTTCCCCCCGTGAAGCAGGGCAGCCTTGGCGGTCCCGCCATCCATCTTCGCGGAGTCGCTCGGCCGACGGCCATCAGCTCCGCGAATAGCCTGGCCCCGGTCACCCAGGCGCTCGAGCTAGTCCAGGCCGGCGTGGACACCCTGGACGCGGCGGTTGAGGGAGTGAAGATCCAGGAACTCGACCCGGAGGATACCTCGGTCGGATACGGTGGACTCCCCAACGAGCACGGGGTCGTTCAACTCGATGCCTCGTGTGTGCACGGCCCGAGCCGCCGGGCCGGCGCCGTGGGAGCGCTCGAGGGCATCAAGACACCCAGCGAGGTCGCGAAACTGGTGCTCAAGTACACCGACCACATCATGTTGGTGGGCGAAGGTGCCAAGCAATTCGCCCTGTCCTACGGCTTCAAGGAAGAGGACCTGATGACCCAGGCCTCTCGGGAAGACTGGCTTCGGTGGCGGGCGAATCGTGGGCCGAAAGACGATTGGCTGGACGTTCCAGACGACGAGAACATGGTGCGTCCCACGGGGACCATCAACTTGAATGTGGTCAACGCTGCCGGGGACCTCTCGTCGGTCACCACGACCAGCGGACTGGCTTGGAAGATTCCGGGCCGCGTGGGCGATTCACCGATCATTGGCGCCGGCCAGTACACCGACAATGACATCGGCGGTGCTGGATCGACCGGCCGGGGAGAATCAAATATCATGGTGTGCGGCGCCTTCCTCACCGTCGAACACATGCGACGCGGCATGGCGCCGACCGACGCCTGCCTGGAGACCTTGCGGCGAGTCATGCAGATGACGCCGCCACGCCTGTTGCACCCCGACGGTACACCACGCTTCGATCTCAGCTTCTATGCCGTCAACAAGGCGGGAGAGTTCGGGGCAGGCTCCCTGTACGACCGCACCAGGTGGGGCCCACGACGCTATGCCGTTCACGACGGTCGCGAAGCCTCTTTTCAGGATGCCGCGTACCTCTACGAAAGAGCTGTCTAGTGCGGCGCTCGGTCGGTCTCATCATTCTCGGGTTGCTCGCCATCTCGAGCCAGCTTCACGCCCAGGCGTGGGGAGTGAGCTACTTCCCCTACGTCACGAGTAAGTCGAGCGAGTTCCCCGTCTTTGCGTTCCGTTTCCTCTACTCCAAACCGAGCGCCTGGGACAAGCCCTACGTGGCGGCGGGCGACCTGCGCGCCGACGTGGGCGTTGGCGTGCGCGGCGGATGGCTTGCGGGCGTGCGGTTCCGGGCACCGGGGCTCTGGAACGGGTGGCGCGTCCGTGCGGAGCTCTCCGCTGCACGCTCGCCACGGCAACACTACTTCGGGCTTGGCAATGCGACCGTGGTGAACGACCAGATC
>JABDII010000470.1 GCA_013003805.1 Gemmatimonadales bacterium | reverse complement strand
GTGTTGAACTCCTCCGACGTGACGCTGGTCACGGCGCCGGTGATGTTGCCCGCCGTCTCCTGCCCATAGCCAACCGCCACGAGCTCCGCCAGCTCAATCGCCTGGGGCGTCATGACGAGGTCCACGTCGAGGGTCTGACCAGCTGCCACTGTGACGGATTGGGTCACCGGCGCGTAGCCGATCAGCCTCGCTTGCACGGTCTGCGCCCCCGCGGGGATCCCGGCGAGCTGGTACTGGCCATCCGCGAGGGTCAGCGTCCTGCGGCTCCCGACGAGGACCATGACGTTCTGGATCGGTCGCTGCGACGTCTCACCTGTGACCCGGCCGCGGATCGTGCCGGTGGGCTCCTGCGCGCTGAGCGGGACTATCCAGAGCGCCGCCAGGAGGACGCCTATGCTCCAACGTAGCAGTCTCATAGTGCGTGCATCCTTTCAGGTAGTACGACACCGAAGCCCCCAGCCCATGAGACTCGGGGACGAGATCTTCAGCGCAGTACCAAGGGTAGAAATGTGAGCGCCAAGTGACGCCCCTGTCAAGGGTTTGCTTAAGTCCATAGCTCGACGAAACTAGGACAGTGCTTCTATCGAGTCACTACGTCCCGAATCTACCTGTCCGGGATGAATGGCGGAGGAACAGACTATGAAGGAAATTTCATTCACACAGGCCCACCATACGACTCCAGGCGTCGCCGGTCAAGACACATCCTGGCGCGGAGCCGCGACGCGGAGGGGGGGAGCGCATTCATTAATAGCGGCGTAAGGGCGCGGTCGCGACTTCGTGGCGAATTCCCAAACACCCGCGTCAGTGGCCGGACCTTGCTGGGATCATAGCCGACCATTGATTTGTGAGAAGGCGGGGTGACGATGACCCGCCATGACGGGAAATCTGGAAAGGCCGAGCTCGGATCGAGCGCGACTCGAGATAAAAGTGACTTACGACGCCGTGTGCCTGGGACCCGTCCCCCAAGGGGACGGCTGGGGAGCTATCTACCGGTCCTATGCTCGAATGGCCGGTCTCATGCCGCCGGTCCGTAGGCTGGCACGATCCTATTTCATGCCCTCCGCTCTCGAGCGTTGGAGAGACGGCGCGGTTTTTCAGTATCTCGGTGTCCATCTGTTCGGCAGAGTCATCCCAACCGGCGGGATTTCAATACGCCGAGTCACGGGTGCTCGGATGGCGCCTTACACGTTGTCCGGGGTTTCGCTGGAATCGGCTCGTCAGTTCTTCTTCCGCACCTGCGCGTTCGAGAGCGCCCACTTTCCCTTTTTCATCTTTCTGTTGGTTCTTGCTGTGATGCGGTATGCCCAAGGTCAAGTGGATCTCGCGGCCGAGAATACGCTGGTCAACCTCGCGGTCAACATCTATCCCATCATGCACCACAGACGCACGCGGTATCGTATTGTCAGATTGCTCGAGCGAAAGCAGCGGGCCATCAAAGACACGGAAACACCCTCACAACTCGCCAAAGCGGACCGCGATTCGCTGTAGCATGAGGCGGCGGAAGACACCATGAAACTCCATGAGATTGGGCTGTTTGCAGCGGACCCCAAGACGAGCAGGGAATTCTATCACGATATCCTGGGGCTCCAGGTTCATCATGAGGAGCCTGGCCTGGCCGTGTTCGATGGCGGATGGCCCGGAGTCGAGATAGGCGCCTGCTCGGGGTACCCGGATCGCGTCCATATCGCGTTCATCGTGGACGACGTCGATGCAATGGCTAGGGACCTGCGTGCGAAAGGCGTCAGGTTCGCTGGTCCTCGCGACATTCACCTGGGCAAACGCGGCATTACCCTCGAGGATCCCGATGGCCTGCGCGTTTCGATCCAGAGCCCCACCGAGGCATCGCCGGACTGGCTCAAGAAGATGGTGACATAGTCTCCTAGACACCCGGAGAATTCAGGTCGACATGGAAACACCGGAGCAACGGATCCAACGCGTCGTCCGCGAGGAAGTAGCGATCGTGCCGTACGACCCTCAGTGGCCGACGTTGTTCCGTCAGGAGAAGGAGCACCTCCTGTCTTGCCTGCCGAAGGACCTGGTCCGGCGGGTCGAGCACTTCGGCAGCACGGCCGTGCCGGGCCTCTCGGCGAAACCCATTGTGGACATGCTGGTGGAGGTGACCGACCTGGACGCGACCAGAGCCCGTATTGTCCCGGTCCTGGAATCGCAAGGATACGAGTACTTCTGGCGGCCCACCCATGGGGACAACGGCCCGCCATTCTACGCCTGGTTCATCAAGCGCGACACGGAAACCGGTGCCCGTACCCACCACATCCACATGGTGGAGGGGGATGACGGCGACTTCGCCGATCACTGGGATCGGCTCCTGCTCCGAGACTACTTGATCGACCACCCGAAGGTGGCCAAGGAATACGAAGCGTTGAAAACCCGGCTGGCGTCCGCCTCTCCGCATGACCGAATTGCGTACACAGTGGGCAAGACGGAGTTCGTCGTCGAGGTAACGGAGCGAGCCAAGCGCTACTATCACAGAGTGTAGAGCCGCTAGGCTTGCCAATTTGATGCGGAGGAACTTGCGCTGACAGGTAAATCGAATCTGGTAAGCGATGCTTTCAAGCTTCTCATGTCAGATGCGCCAGCATTCGCGGCGGCCTGGGGCTCGGCTGTCCAGGAACTTGCGAAGGCAAGCGCGCTGAACGCCAAGACTCGGGACCTTGCGTACCTCGCCGTATTGGCCGCGCTCAATCGGGTGAGTGGAATCCCCTTTCATGTGGCCTCGGTCAAAGAAAGTGAGGCAACCCGAGACGAAGTAATCAGCGCGATCTTGGTTGGTTTGCCAGCCGCCGGTCACGTGGTGACGCAAGCCCTGCCGGCTGCACTTGAAGCATATGATGCCGCGTAGTATTCGGGCAGGCCACCCGCTCGCAGGAATCGGCTCCGCCAGCTCAGACCAATTCGTTGGGAGTCAGCGCCCTCGACGGACGGTCACTGGAAAGCGATCAGGAACCGGCCCCTGACGCCGCGCAAACGTAGATCGCCCACGGTGCCACCGACGTCTCGCTGCCCCAGCTGATCCCCTCCTCGCCGGTGGCCAGCGGCCGCTCCACCACCAGCGACTCGAGTCCGGCCTCCGCGAACACCGCCAGGTAGTCCTCATGCAGCCATAGGATGTCCTCGACCGGCCGGCCGTCGGAGTAGTCCTTGGTGAGGATGCGTACGACGTCCCCCGAGCGCGCCACCCGGTTTTCGGGGTAGTCCTTCGTTGTAAAGGTCGCCCACTCGTGGGTGTAGATCTCGGGGGTTGAGACGATGCTCACGATCCTTCCCCCCACCGCCAGCAGCCGACGCAGGCCGCTGAATAGCAAAGCCTTGTGC
>JABDII010000452.1 GCA_013003805.1 Gemmatimonadales bacterium | reverse complement strand
GTTCGTGGCCCGCGCCAGCGGCCGCGTCGTCGCCGTGGAGCGCTGATCTATGAGTTCCCCCCTCAGACCAGAGCGTCCCCTGAGCCCGATCGATCGCGTCCTCAAGCTGTTCACCGATATCCGCGGTGGGGAAAGCGCGACGGCGCTGCTGCTCATGCTCAACGTCTTCCTGCTTTTGACCGCCTACTACGTGATCAAGGTGGTGCGCGAGCCGCTCATTTTGGCCGGAGGCGAAACCGGACTCAGCGGAGCGCAACTCAAGAGCTATACCTCGGCAGGCCAGGCCATTCTCCTGCTCGGCGCGGTGCCGTTGTATGGCATGCTGGCCAATCGATTCCCGCGGAGACAACTGATCAATCTGGTCACCTTCTTCTTTGCCGCGTGCCTGGTGGCGTTCTACGTCCTCGCACGTATCGAAGCCCCGATCGGAATTGCCTTCTTCCTCTGGGCCGGGATCTTCAACCTGATGGTCATCGCCCAATTCTGGGCCTTCGCCAATGACGTGTATACCACCGAGGAGGGGAAGCGACTGTTTCCCATCGTCGGTTTCGGCGCCTCGAGCGGCGCGGTCCTGGGGAGCTGGATTGCCGGGCAGCTGATCGAGCCGATAGGTCTCTACCAACTGCTCCTCGTCGCCGCCGGCCTGCTGATCGTCAGCGTGGTGGTCACGAACTACATCGACGCCCGTGAACATCGCCGAACAGAGAGCCACATCGAGCGCCAGTATACGACGGCTGAGCTCCCGGCGGCCACGGGTGAGTTCCGCCTCGAGACCGGCGAGTTCAAGATTCCAACCGAGGAGGACCAAGAAGAATCGACGGGGGGCGCCTTTCAATTGGTTTTTCGAAATCGCTATCTCCTCCTCATTGCGTTGCTTATGATGTTCCTGAATTGGGTCAATACCACGGGTGAGTACATTCTCTCGCGGACGATTGAGGATGCCGCGGCCAATGCGGTCGCCGTGGGCACGGCCGGTGGCCTCTCGGAGGGAGAGTTCATCGGCAAGTTCTACTCGAGCTTCTTTTCGGTCGTGAATCTGGCCGGGATGCTGCTGCAGCTGTTCCTGGTCTCTCGTATCATCAAGTATGCCGGGGTCCGCGTCGCCGTGATGGTGCTGCCGGTCATCGCGTTCGGTGGCTATGCCATTCTGGCTTTCTTCCCCATCCTCACCGCCGTGCGATGGGCCAAGACCGCGGAGAACGCCACCGATTACTCGCTCCAGAATACCGTTCGGAACGTCCTGTTCCTTCCCACGACACGCGAGGAGAAGTACAAGGCCAAGCAGGCAATCGACTCGTTCTTTGTTCGTGCAGGTGATGTGTTGTCCGCTTTGCTCGTCTTTGTAGGAACGACGTACCTGGCCATGGCGGCCAGACATTTTGCCGTCGTCAACCTGGTCCTGGTTGGCGTCTGGCTCATTATCGCGTTCTTGATCGGGCGTGAGTACATCCGGTTGGCGGGGGAAAAACGCGCCGCCTAGTCGGATGGCTTGTCGGGCTTGGGTTTCACCGGGAGCTGTTTCAGCGACTCCAGTTGGATCACGATAGAGTGTTGGGACTTGAGTAGGTCGGCCAAGACCTCACCGGACTGACGCATCGGCGCCGACTTGGAGCGCGTGTCTTCGAGGAACGGCTGGAGCTTGGTCCAGACCCCTTCGGGCAGCGCAGTCTCGAGATACTCCAAGGCCGTGCCGCGAAGAATCGCATCGTCGGTATGGATTCCCTGGAACGCCACCTTGAGGGGTTGTGGCGGGTAGACCAGTGCCAGCATGGTGAACACGTGTTCCAGGCTGCGGTCGGCGCGCTCCCGCAGCACCTCGTCCAGCACGGGTGACCACTCTTCATCTTCGAGCTGATCCAGTACCCGTCGCCCTTCCCAAACACCCCGATCTACCGCCATCTCTCGATCGACTGCACGAAGCACCCGCTCGCGTTCTATGCGGGTCGAGGGTTCGAGTGTCCGGATCCGCGAGAGTACCCGCCCGGCGCGATAGCGCACCTCGAACCTGCGATCGTCCAAGGCTTGAAGGAGGCCCTCGACCGCGCGCTGATTCGGGCAGCTCCCCAAGATGACGGGGATCCGGCGGCGCACGGCGAACGGCTGATCCTGATCCAACAGAGCATCCACCAGTTGACCGACGACGCGATCCGCGACCAGCCTCAGAGCCGCAATCGCGTCCTTCGCGACCGGATCCCAGGCCAAGAGCGGAATGACGAATGGGACGTGGACCGGCCTGAGGGCCGATGCCGTCAATGCCTGCCGCACTCGGCCGGCGTCGCGTGACGCCAACTCTGCCACGCGGGCGATCTCGGGATCTAGCGCCGAGGAAAAAAGCCCTGGCCGCTCGAGGGCCTGGGCCGGCGTCGTGGTAGCCTGCTCTGGCCGCAGTTCTTCTGCGCTCAAGGTCGTGCGGAATTGGGTGAGGTCGATGCCCCCGGCAGTGTGGAGCATGGCGGTCTGGGTGACATCGTCCATGTCGCGCAAGTCGAGATGGTCCGCCTGTGCGAGCAGGCTGCGCTCCAAGGTGCGGAGGTAGCCGCGCTGGAGCCGTCGTGCGATCCATAGGGCCAGGGCCGAGAGGATAACTCCCAGGGCCAGGATGACACCCCAGGCTTGACGCGCCGCCACCAGCAGGGTGGCCTGGATCACACCGCCACCTGCGGCGTCCCCGAGGCGAACCACCCCAACGTCGATGAGCGCCTTGGTGGCTCGCTTGTCTCGTGGCGCGACAGGGCCAAACAGCAGTTCGTAGGCGGACCGGTAAACCGAGTTACGGGTTACGGACTCCATGGCCCGGGCCGTCAGGATACTCACTAACCCGGGGAACAGAAGTGCTCCCGTCCCGCCGACGACGACCGCGGACGGGAGTGCAGCCACGCTCTTGGCCAACCCCAGGCGCTCGAGGATCCGGCGTGTCGTGGTGGCCTGCACAAGCATCGTGATGATCGAGGCCCCGGTGTAGAACACGGCGAAGAACCGGAGCAACGTATCCCCATCGAATTCTTCGGCCGCGCGAGCCTTGAAGACGAAATCGATCAGGCCTTCACTCAGTGTGCTCAGCACCACGAGTGCCACGAGGGTCCGGAGATAGGGCGAGTGTGTCAGGACGCGAATCGCTGAAGCGGAGCCTTCACTCTCCGGTCTCGCTCGAGCGAGGTTGTCACTGCTTCGAGGAGGGGCCTGCACCTGGTACACGAGCACGGCGCTCGCGATGTGCAAGAACGCCAGAAGGGGTAGCATCGTACTGATCGAAGACACCGCAGCAATTCGCTCGGCCAGGACACCACCGACGACCGCTCCCACTGTCCCGCCGGCTGCGATGCGTCCTATTTGTCGCTTGGCGGTTCGAGGATCGAAGCGCTCGTTGACAATCGACCAAAAGCCGGACACGAGCAACGCGCCGAGTGCAGTGAAATGGAGATACATCACCACGGCTATGGGTCGACGGAAGGCGTCGATCAGCGTCCATTCCACGACCAGCAAGAGAGCGCTCATCAAGAAGGTTGCAGGGACGAGGAGGCCGGGCCCCCACCGGGTCATGGCCTTTGCCGCAAGTGCCGCGAGGCCGAGTGAGAGGAACGCCGCGACAATGACCATGGTCGGAAGAGCCGAGATATCGAAGCTGGAGAGGAAGAGTGCGTCGCGGGTCGCCTTCCCCGCCATCTGGAAGCCGATCATCGCAGTGGAGGCGAGGGTGGCGGCAATGACGGCGGATCGGGTCTCGCGTGGGGTAGGGGCCAAAGAATCTCCCGGTGGCGACTCCCGCACGAGGGAGGCGCGCGCCGCAGTATCGGTATCCCGTGCTGCACTATAAGCTGAACACTGGCCGGGGAGGCCGGGATCGCGGACCTACGACAATGACTCAGCAATCCGTCCGGAAGTTAGTGCCTGCTCAGCATCTGTCCAATTATGCCTCGGGATTCAAATGGAAGTGGTACCTTCCTGGCGTCGGGCCGCGGATGTCGTAGCTTCCCTGTGTTCTATGGCCCGTACCATCGACCGAGGTTGCCCATGACGAATGCGCACCGGCAGCGAGCCCCAGAAGGAGCAGTTCTGCACAAGCCGTTTCTGGAATGCTCAATCACCGAGCCGCATCCGCCATCGATTTGCGGCTTGGTCGAGGCCCGGCGCCGGAGTTCGGCGGCGGCGGCGACGGGAGCTACCGGCGTGCCTTCCAGTGACGCCTCGAACTAGAGCAGATGGCCGAGTCAGAGGACGAGGGGTGAGAATGCTGCAGGATATGAAACGTCTCTGTGATCGGCTCGACCATAGCCGTGCTCGAGTACTCGGCCTGGTCGAGGCGACCGACGAACACCAGCGCTCGGCCCAACCGGCTGAAGGAAAATGGTCGATGCTCCAGGTGGTCGAGCATCTCGTGCTGGCGGAGGAAGGAACGCTCAGAGTCTTCGAGCAAGGCCCTCCGCCGGAACCGAAGGTGAAGGTACGTTCTCTGCTTGCGCTCCGCGCCATCGAAGGACTCTTTGGACTGAGGGCCCGCCTCCCGGTCCCCTCCAAGTCACTCGCTCCACCCGTGTCCGACTCGCTCGAGCCCCTGCGGGCGCGCTGGACCACGGCGGGCGACGGGATCATTCAGTAT
>JABDII010000431.1 GCA_013003805.1 Gemmatimonadales bacterium | reverse complement strand
TCCCGTACCAGATCACTTCTCCCCTCCTCGAGCAGGCCCTCGCCCCGCCTCGGGCGCGGAGGATCGTATTCCTTCTGCAACGGGAGGTTGCCGACCGGCTCGCCGCCGAGCCCGGCACCAAATCGTATGGAGCGCTCACGATCGGTGTCAGGGCCTTCGCCCACGTGGAGCGCCTCTTTCGAGTTCCTGCGGGTGCCTTCCACCCGGTTCCACAGGTGCAGTCGGCCGTGGTCCGGCTGACCCCGCTCGAGGAGCCGTTGGTTCCCGACGGAGAGGTTGGGGAATTCCGCCGCATGGTAGTGGGGTTGTTCGGATTCCGCCGCAAGCAGCTGCTCCGGGCGGTCCGCGGCCTCGCTTCCATGCCGGCTGGCGATGCTGCCCAGGTCCTCCGCCGGGCCCAACTGGCTGAAACGGTACGGCCAGAGATGCTCCAGCCGGAAGACTGTGTGCGCCTATTCAGGTCCCTCGTTGACGGGGGATGCTGGGCGCACTAGCTTTGTGAAACATTTCACATGCCTAAAGTCGCCGAGTCTACCGTCCGCCGCCTGTCGCTTTACTTGCGGTTCCTCGAGGAATTCGAGGAGCAAGGCACCGCTACGGTCAGCTCCGAGGCCCTCGCCTCGCGGGGCGGGACGACATCGGCCCAGGTCCGCAAGGATCTGTCCTTCTTCGGCTCGTTCGGCAAGCGTGGTCTCGGCTACCAGGTGGCCGAGCTCGCCAGCAGGCTGCGACAGATCCTCGGACTCGGCGGGCGGTACAGCGTTGCGCTCATTGGGGCCGGCAAGATCGGCACGGCCTTGTTTGAGCATCACGGGTTCCGAGATCGCGGGTTCGATATCGTGGCGATCTTCGACCGGGATCCGGCGAAGATTGGGAGCGTGTGGAGTGGGATTGCGGTGTCCGATGTGGCAGAATTGGAACGTGTCCTCACCGCCAACCCGGTCGACATCGCTATCCTCGTCACGCCTGCGGACGCCGCGCAGGAAATCGCCGATCGCTTGGTGCGATTGGGGATCAAGGCAATCCTGAACTTCGCGCCGGTTCAGCTCAACGTCCCGCACGAGATCGCCGTCCGAACCGTCAACCTCGTGCTTGAGCTCGAGGCCCTTTCCTACGCCCTCACCAATCGGTGAGATCCTCCCCGGGCGGCCGGGGACCCAGTTAGCTTTCGCGTCCATGCCCCGCGTTACCATTGACTCCGAGATCGGCGCGCTCGAGGCGGTCATCGTGCACACGCCCGGCGAGGAGCTCAGAGGGGTCACCCCGGCAAATCGCGAGACCTATCTCTACGATGACATCGTCGACTTGCCGTCGGCCCAGGCGGAGCATGCCTGCTTCGTTGGGGTGCTGGAGCGCTTCGCTCGGGTCTACTCCATCGATGGACTCCTCACCGACGTCCTGGCCGTGCCGGAGGCCCGGCGCTTTCTCCAGGAAACCACCACGAACCTGGTCCCGACCGAGAGCCTGGCGCGCGGCCTGGACAAGCTGTCTCCCGAACAAGTGGTCCAGACCCTGATCGAAGGGGCGCGACTCGAGCGTGGCCCCGTCGCGAAAGCGATGAACGGGTTCGGCTTTGCCTTTCCTCCGCTGCCGAATCTGTTTTTCCCGCGTGACGTGGGAGTGATCATCGGTGAGCACACTATGGTCGGGTCGATGCGGTACGATGTCCGCTGGACGGAAGAACTCCTCATCAAGACACTCTTCTTGTACCACCCCGAGCTGGAAAGCCGCGGATTGCTGTACGATGGCTCACGTGAAAAGCGCGACAACTACACACTCGAGGGCGGAGACATTCACCGACTGCGCGAGGACTTGCTCCTCGTTGGGCTGAGCGACCGCACCTCGCCCGCCGCGATCGATTTACTGTGCGAAGTCGTGTTTGCGCACGGCCTCGCGACCGACGTCCTCGTTGTGGTCATGCCCAACGCACCCACTGCGATCCATCTCGATATGGTATATACCCAGGTCGACGGCGGCCTCGGTGTGGTGTTTCCGCCATTCTTCATCGGCCCGGAACGGCGAGCGGTGTTGTATCGCCGGAAGGGGATGGACTCCGTTCGAGAAATGCCCGATTTCTTCTCCGCCCTTCGCGAAGTGGACTTCGGCCTGGAGCCGGTCCTCGCAGGCGGCGACAATCGCTCAACCCAAGAGCGGGAGCAGTGGAGCTCGGCCTGCAACTTTTTGGCGGTCCGTCCCGGTGTCGTGATCGGCTACCAGCGGAACGCGGGCACCCTGAAGCAGCTGGAGCGAGTAGGCTTCCGCACTCTGCCGGCAGACGATCTCCTGGCTTCTCCCACGCTCCCGGCTTTCGATCAACCGACGGTCATCACCATTCCCGGAGGTGAGCTCGTCCGCGGCGGAGGCGGTCCCCGGTGTATGACGCTGCCGATACGACGGGCCAGCCCGTGACTGGTCTCGCGGCGCACCCTCCCTCGACCTTGCTCGAGCGCGCCTTGGATCTCATGGCGGAAGGGCCTCAATCCGCGCCGGCATTGGCGAGCAGCGTGATGGGACTTCGCCAAGCACCCGACAGCGTTGCCTCGCGGTTGGCCGCCGCACTCTTGGGTGCCGATCCGAGAGTTGGCCAGCTACCGGATGGCCGCTGGGCCCTGGTTGCGCCCGCGGTGGGTTCTCCCTTGGTGGATGACTGCGCCTTTGCCGTCGTCGATGTTGAGACGACCGGCGGCCGCTCCGGGGCCAGAGACCGCGTGATGGAGGTCGCGGTGGTGGTCGCACAAGGGAGTCGGACCGAGCTCGTACTCGATTCGCTGGTCAATCCGGGGCGGCCAGTTCCCCGGATGGCGACCGCCCTCACGGGGATTTCCACTGCGATGGTGCGCCGGGCGCCTGCCTTCGAGGAGCTGGCTGACCAAGTTCTGGCAGCGCTCGCCGGGAGGGTGTTCGTCGCACACAACGCCCGGTTCGATTGGGGATTCCTCGGGAAGGAGCTCAAGCGAAGCCGGGACGTGGTGCTGAGCGGCCCCCGGATCTGCACGGTGCGGCTGGCACGACGGCTCTTGCGGGGGCAAGAGTCCTGTGCCCTCGACAGCCTCACGGACCGCTTTGGACTCATCAATGAGGCGCGTCATCGCGCGGCGGGCGATGCCCTGGTGACGGCCGAGTTGTTGCGCCGCTTTCTCTCGCTCGCCAAATCGGAGGGCTTCGCCACCCTGGCCGACCTCGAGCGGCTGTGTGCCGCACGCTCCGGTCGCTCGCGCCGCCGCCGCACTCGGCACTGAGGCATAGCCATGTCGCTCATCCACACCTTTCAGGTCGGTTCGTTGCGGTGCCACACCCTGGAGGCCGGACGTCAGCGCCTGGATGGTGGAGCGATGTTCGGGGTGGTTCCCAAACCGTTGTGGAGCCGGCGTATCCCTGCGGATGACCGGAACCGCATTCCCTTGGCGCTTCGATGCCTCCTGGTAGAGCATCCCGACGGCTTGGTGCTGGTCGATACCGGTGTCGGCAACAAGGAAGACGCCAAATTCCGAGACATCTACGGGATCGAGAATCAGGGTCGGGCCGGCCCCACCATGCTCGAGGATGCCCTGGCCGAAGCCGGGTTCC
>JABDII010000403.1 GCA_013003805.1 Gemmatimonadales bacterium | reverse complement strand
ACGGTACCTCGAGCCGCATCCTTCTCAGGCACCAGGGGTCCCCTTACCTTTCTCGGCGATGGCGTACCGGGTAGCGGTGTGCGCGTCGGGCGGTGGGAGCAACCTGCAGGCGTTGCTCGACCGGCTGGATCGAACGGCGCCGGCCACAGTCGTTCTGGTGCTGAGCGATCGGCGAACCGCGCGGGCGCTCGAGCGGGCCCGCGCCGCCGGTGTCGTCGCCGAGGTGTTTGCGGACCCGAACGATCCCACGGAGTGGATCCGGCGTTTGGAGCGGCACCGGGTGGACTTGGTGGTGCTGGCCGGATACCTCAAGCTGGTGCCGGCGGCTGTCGTGGAAGCGTATGCCGGGCGCGTGATCAACATCCACCCGGCACTGTTGCCAGACTTCGGGGGACGAGGCATGTACGGCCGGCGGGTCCATGAAGCGGTCCTGGCGAGCGGCGTGACCGAGTCGGGAGCCACAGTGCATCTCGTCGACGAGGTATTCGATCACGGCGCCGTATTGGCCCAGGTTCGCGTCGCGGTCGAGCCAGGCGATACCCCGGAGACGCTTGCTGCTCGTGTATTGCGCCAGGAACATCTCCTGCTCCCCGCGGTGGTCGTGGCCGCCGCGCGGGCGGGCCGTCCGGTCCCAGTGTCCGCCCCCTTGAACCCGCAGTCGTGACGAGTCTGGTATGCCGCGCGCACTCATCTCCGTTAGTGACAAGCGTGGGATCGTCCAGTTTGCCCGCAGTCTGGTCGAACTGGGCTGGGAAATCATCTCGACCGGCGGCACAGGGTCCGCCCTCAGGGCGGCGGACCTGCCCGTCACTCTGGTGCAAGACGTCACCGGCTATCCGGAAATCTTAGATGGACGCGTCAAGACGTTGCACCCCGCAGTGCACGCGGCGCTCCTGGCGCGGCGAGATCTCCGAGAGCACCTCCACATCCTCGAACAACAGAACATCACCCCGATCGACCTGGTCGCGGTCAACCTCTATCCGTTTCAGGCAACGATTGCCAAGCCGGATATTCCGTTCGAGGATGCGCTGGAGAACATCGATATCGGCGGCCCGAGCATGCTTCGATCGGCTGCGAAGAATCACGAGTTCGTGATTCCCGTAGTCGACCCGCAGGATTATCCCATGGTACTCGACATGCTCAAGCAGGGTGTCGTCCCCACCGCTTTCCGACGGGAACTCGCCGCCAAGGTCTTTGCCCACACGTCCGACTACGACTCGGCAATCGCGCGATACCTCCCGATCGAGGAGAACGGTCTCCCGAGCCGGTTGGGCGGAGCCTTCGAGCGGATGATGACCCTCCGATACGGGGAGAATCCGGGACAGCGGGCCGCGTTGTACGCCTCGGAGGAACCACGCGGGATCCGGGACATGAGCCAGTTGCACGGCAAGGAGCTGTCGTTCAACAACCTGCTCGACCTCGACGCCGCCGCCTGGGCGGCTTCGCTATGGCCGGTCCGCCCGGCCTGTGTCATCGTGAAGCATACGACTCCGTGTGGGGTCGCGCTCGGTGTGACGCCGGAGGAAGCATTCACCAAGGCCCTGTCCACCGATCCGCAGTCGGCTTTCGGCGGGGTGGTCGCCTTCAAC
The DNA here is from genome assembly GCA_013003805.1 of Gemmatimonadales bacterium. Classification (GTDB taxonomy): domain Bacteria; phylum Gemmatimonadota; class Gemmatimonadetes; order Gemmatimonadales; family GWC2-71-9; genus JABDII01. Next base: position 3,485 of record JABDII010000403.1, on the reverse strand, counting down.
ACCGTGGTCGACCGCGGAGCCGCGGAGGCGATGACGGGGTTGTTCCTCGAAGTGGTCTGCGCTCCGTCGTTCCATGAGGAAGCGGTCGAGGTCTTGGCGACCAAGAAAAACCTTCGAGTCGTCGAGCTACCGGTGCACCGGGGTGAGCGCGGACTGGAAGCGAAGCAGGTGCGCGGCGGCTTCCTCGTCCAGGACCGGTTCATCTTCGATCCGAGCGAAGAGCAGTGGCGCATCGCGACCAACCGGGAGCCGACCGAGCGCGAGTGGAACGATGTCCGATTCGCCTGGGCCGCCGTCGCGTCCGTCAAGTCCAACGCCGTCCTATTGGCGCAGGACGAAGTGGTCATCGGCATCGGCGCCGGCCAGATGAGCCGAGTCGACGCCACGTACCTCGCGATCTACAAGGCACGCCAACAGAACCACGAGGTTCGGGGCAGTGTGTTGGCCTCGGACGGGTTCTTTCCCTTCGCCGACAATGTGGAGGAAGCCGCCAAGGCCGGAGTGACGGCAATCGTTCAGCCCGGGGGCTCGATTCGAGACGCCGAGGTCGTTGCGGCAGCTAATGACAACGGGGTGGCGATGGTCTTCACCGGCCAACGCCAGTTCCGCCATTAGTGCGCCTCCGGTGACGGGCCAGCATTCCTCTCCGCCCTATGGCTGGGCGGCCGGTGTCGCCATCGGCATCTTCGGGCTGTACCTCGCCACCCTGGCGCCGACCACGGCGTTTTGGGACACGTCGGAGTACATTGCCGCCGCGGCGGTCCTCGGGATTCCGCATCCCCCGGGGAACCCGCTCTTCACGCTGACGGCCCACGTATTTGGCTTGCTTCCGCTCGCCACCACATATGCGGTTCGGATCAATCTGTTTGCGGCCGTCACCAGCGCGGCCGCGGCCGGCCTGTGGTTCCTCGTGGCCGATCGCTGGCTCCGCGAGATCGTTCCGGTACGGTGGGCCCGACTCGCCGCCGCCGCTGCTGGGACCCTCGTGGCTGCCACGTCGTGGACCGTCTGGAACCAATCCACGGTGAACGAGAAGGTCTACACGCTGTCCCTGTTCTCGATGGCGCTGGTGACCTGGCTTGCCGTCCACTGGGGGGATGACACGCCGGGGCCACATCGGAATCGGTGGCTGGTGCTCATCGCGTACATCCTCGCGCTGTCTTCCACCAACCACATGATGGGCGTGCTCGCCGTACCGGCCCTGGCGGTCTACGTCTTGTGGACCGATTGGCGGGCTGCCACCGAACCCTGGGTGGTCCTGATGGGGTTCGCGCTCGCGTTGGCCATCACCGGCCAATGGGCCACTGTGGTGGGCCAGCCGCCCAGCCAGTGGGGCACCCTCGTGTGGGCGACGCCGGTGGTGGTCGGCTACGCGCTCTGGCGCGCTCCGGGAGACTTCAAGCGCCCGCTCCTGTACGTGGGACTTGCCGCGGTGATCGTCGGGGTCTCGCTCAACTACCTCTACCTCCCGATTCGTGCCGGGCAGTTCCCCCCGATCAACGAGGGCGAACCCACCTCGTGGTCGAGTCTGCTGGACGTGCTCAATCGTGAACAGTATGCCAAGCCATCGGTTTTTCTCCGGCAGGCGGATTTCACAGCACAGCTCTTGAACTACGGCCAGTATCTTTCCTGGCAGTTCGCGCGCGATTGGGGCAGCTTCGCTCGGGTGGCCACGGTGCTGTTCAGCATCCTCGGGCTCGGAGGCCTGGTCAGCCTGCTTCGGCGAGACCGGCGCGCCGGGTTGGCCGCCGTCGCCATGTTCGGCACGCTCACGCTCGCGCTCATCTATTATCTCAACTTCAAGTACGGGTTTTCGATCTACCCCGAGCGCGCCGACCTCGTCCGTGAGGTGCGCGAGCGGGATTATTTCTTTGTGGGATCATTTGCGTACTTCGGGGTGCTCGTGGCACTCGGCTTCGGGGCGACGCTCCGAGGGGTGGCCGACTTCCTGGGCTCGCGCATGGCGGAACGGGCGCGCTGGCTGGCCGCGAGTCCGATCTTGGCACTCGCGTTCATTCCGCTCTTCGGGAACCGCCTCACGGCGAGCCGGGCAAACGAAACCCTCCCCCGCGATGTGGCGATCGACATGCTCGAGTCGGTGGAGCCCTACGGGATTCTGGTCACGGCCGGGGACAATGACACGTTTCCGCTCTGGTACGCTCAGGAAGTCGAGGGCGTGCGGCGCGATGTGACGCTGGCCAACCTGTCCTTGATGAACACCGAGTGGCACCTGCGCCAGCTCCGGCGCCGCGCCGAGCCGCCGTTCGAACCCGAGGGCTCAATCGCCCTGTGGCAGGATCAGGAGTGGCCCCGTCCCGACGGACCGCTGTTCACCATGACCGAGCAGGAACTCGATAGCCTTCCGCTGCTGTTCCCCGTGCAGCGCGGTAACGTGCTTCAGTTCGATAGCCTGCGACTCCAATTCGGAGACGAGGTTCTCGAAAAGCGCGATCTCGCGATGCTCGCGTTGATTCGCGACAATCTGGGCAAGCGGCCGATCTTCTTTTCCTGGAGCTCGGCGGGGTACCCCGACCAGACGTTTACGCTCACTCCGTACTTGGTCACCCAGGGGCTGGTCCGGAAACTCATGCCGAGCCGCGTGGTGGCGCAGGACTCGGTCGTCTGGAGCCAGGGTCTCGGGTTCATGGATCTGCCGCGGACGCGGGAACTCCTTTGGAACGCGTACCACTACGAGTCCGCTGGAAGAGAACGTCCCCGCGGATGGATGGATCCACCCTCGGGGACGATTCTGCAGCTCTACCAAGCAGTCTACACTGGCTACGCTGCGACGCTGCGCCAGCTCGGTGATACGTCCGGGGCGGCCCGAGCCGATTCGGTCGCGGGCACGGTCCGCCGGGAGCTCGGAATCCCGGACTTTCTCAGCGCTACCGCACCGGCAACCAATAACTGACCTTCACCGCAAAGAAATTCTCTCCCTCGGCCGAGAAGGAATCGAAGAAATTACCGAGTCCTGCCCGCTCCCGCGGGTCGCCGGCGCCCGAGCGATTCTGCTGCCAGACCAGGAACAGAGTGCTTCCCGGCCGCCATTCCCAGCGGACCACGAGATTGCTCCGGAAGGACAGGAAGTTGAAGTTCGGCGAGAACGTGAACGTGTCCGCCCCATCGGTGACTTCGAAGAAGGGATCGCCCTCACTGCCCTCCTGCTCGGTGATGATGGTCCCATCCGTCCCATACAGCCTGAGGTCGTTGGTCCGCGCCTGGGCCAGCTCCCCGAAATTGGTGTATTGACCACTGGCGGTGAACGGCTCTGCGTAGAGCTCGATCGTCAGATCGGGAGTAACGGTGTAGTTCAGGCGGAACTGCGCCGAAATATCGGTCCGATCGATGGTGCCGAAGATGTACCGTGTGCCGAACGTCGCGGGACTTCCGCCGTCCCGCCGACCGACCCATTGCCGGGTATCGTGTAACCGGAAGAACCGCGGGTCGACCGAGAACTGCCACCGGCTGCTGGGACGGATGGTCAG
>JABDII010000391.1 GCA_013003805.1 Gemmatimonadales bacterium | reverse complement strand
TCGGTGAGCTTCTCGAGCGGAGGCTTCGGTGCCCGCTACGGCGATCGGACTTCGGCGGTGACCAACATCACGCTTCGCGATGGCAGCCAGGAGCGCGTATCGGGGGAGCTGAACCTCTCCGCTACCGGCTTCGGGGTGATCGGCGAGGGGCCGCTGGGAGGCAATGGATCTTTCCTCCTGAGCGCCCGGCGCAGCTATCTCGATCTCATCTTCAAGGCGGCCGGCTTCAGCTTCGTACCGGCCTACTGGGACTTTCAACTCAAGGCAACGCAGCGTGTCGACGAGAGTAGCACGCTATCGTTTCTCACCATCGGTGCCCTGAACGACATCAGCTTCGTCAACGACGACGCCGAGGATCGTTTCGACAACAGCCGGATCCTGGCGCCGGAGCAACGACAGTATTTCTCCGGGCTCACCTACCAACGGAGCTTCGAGCGCGGCTACCTGGCCCTCACGCTCGGCCGCACGTACACCCGATTCCGCACCGTCCAACGCGACTCGCTCGATCCTCCTCAGATCCTGTTCCAGAGCTTTTCTACCGAGGGTGAGAACAGCCTCAGGGCCGACCTCACACTCGAGCTGAGCCCACGGCTCACGGTAGCCTTCGGCAACGTGGCCAAGTATGCAAGCGAATTGGACTACGACGTCACCATTCCCGGTGACCTGCGCCGGGATGGCCGAGGCACTCCCCAGCCGCTTCGGGTCGACACGAGTTTTACCGCGTTCCGGAACGCCACATACGCCCAGGGCACGTGGAGATTCAATCGATTCAAGGCGACGGTGGGACTCCGAACTGATTACTACGGCTTCCTGCGTCGCTCCCTGCGAGTGGCCGAGCGAGTGGGACTCGCCTTTCGAGTGGGTCGGAACTCCGAGGTCAGGCTGAACCGGGGCCGGTACCACCAGGCGCCGTCCTACATCTGGCTTATGGGCGATCCGCAGAACCGTGACGCGCTCGAGCCCATCCAAGCGACCCAGATCGGGCTGGGCTTCGAACACCTCTTCCGCCCGGACCTGCGGCTTCAAATGGAGGCATACCACAAGAGTTACCGGGACTACCCGGCTCGCAGGTTCCGTCCTCAGGCCGTGCTTGCGCCGTCCGGTTTCGAGGATGTCACCAACGACATTCCGTTCGGGCTGGAGCCGCTGGTGAGCGAAGGCACGGGTCGCGCCTTCGGGCTCGAAATGCAGGTCCAGAAGCGACAGAGCGCCACCCCGCTCTACGGCCTGTTGAGCCTGAGTCTCGCTCGCTCGGAGTTTGAGGGACTGGATGGAGAAGAGCGGCCGGGCGCCTTCGATACTCGGTTCATCGGCACGCTCTTGGCGGGGTACCGCTTCAATCCCGCTTGGGAGTTGAGCGGCAAGTTTCGCCTCGCCACCGGCCAGCCGACGACGCCGTTCATCACGTCAGGGCCGCTCATTGGGACCCTGGATTTTTCGCGCTACAACGACGGTGGCAGGCTGCCGACGTTCCACGCGCTGGATATCCGGGTGGACCGTCGCTGGAGCTTCAGCAACTGGCAGTTGGAGGTCTACCTGGACGTGCAGAACATCTACGCCCGGACCAACATCTCGCAGATACGCTGGAACGCGCAGGAACAGCGGGTGGAGGACAACGAGGCATTGGGCATTCTCCCAAGCCTCGGGGTGAACATCGAATTCTAGCGGGGAGGCGATTCCGGCCTTGAACCACAGCCGGGTCCGGAGCTAGAATATCTGGCTCGCACATTCTGAATGCCAACGTGGTACATACTAACTAGCTATGTCTCAACCACTTCTGTCGCTCGAGGGCGTTAGCAAGCATTTCGGCCCTGTGGCCGCCGTAGACGACGTGAGCTTCTCCGTCGACCGGGGCCAGGTGGTCGGATTCCTTGGTCCCAACGGGGCTGGGAAGTCCACCACCATGCGCATGATCACCCAATTCATCGAACCCGATCAGGGTCAGGTCCTGTTCGATGGGCAACGGCTCTCCGAAGCCGATCGCGAGGCCAAGCGTCGCATCGGCTATCTGCCGGAAAACAACCCGCTCTATACCGAGATGCTGGTCACGGAATACCTCGACTTCGTGGCCGGGCTCCGCGCCATCCCCCCGGCCGAGCGCCGCTCCGAGCTGGATCGTGTCGTCGCCGCGACGGCCATCGAGGACGTGTTCTATCGCCCGATCGGGGAGTTATCCAAGGGCTTCAAGCAGCGGGTCGGGTTGGCCCAGGCCATCCTGCACCGGCCGGATCTGCTCGTGCTCGATGAACCCACCGAGGGACTCGACCCCAACCAGCGGGTCGAGATCCGTCACCTCATAAGCCACCTCGGCAAGGATCGGACGGTCATCTTGTCCACCCACGTCCTCCAGGAGGTGCAACATACCTGCTCGCGCCTCTTGATTATCAACCGCGGGAAGATCGTGGCCGACGGTCCGGTCGAGCAGTTGATCGCTAGCGCGAAGGGCGTGGTCCAGATCGCGGTGGAGATCCAGGGTAGTGGCGTTGCGAAGGCACTGGAGGGCCTGGAT
>JABDII010000390.1 GCA_013003805.1 Gemmatimonadales bacterium | reverse complement strand
GTCCAGAACGAGCGGCGATCGATCCCGCTCGAATTCGAGGCCACCGGCCGGCCGGGCGTCTTCAAGGTCGATCAGACCTGGCCCGCCGAAGGGAATTGGCTCGTGGCCGTCTCGGCCGGCGACGATGCAACCATGGTCATCGAGCTGGGCGGGAATGACGGGGGTGTGAACCGGACTTCGTACTACGGCCAGCGGGCGACAGAGCTTTCCGTTCGGTCGATCCGGACGATGAACCGGAAGCCCTCGAAGCGGCAAATCACCCAGAACCTGAAGGCGATTGCATCAGCAGTCGAGTAATTCGCCCGAGGGGCTTACGCCGACAAGCTCAGCCCAAGTGAGGTGAATCCGTTGGCCGGGTTCGCCTCACTTGTTGATCTTCACATAGAAGTAGACGGCCACGTTTCTCGGACGGGTCTCCGCCCCGCCGAACGGTCCCGCCTCCACGTCGATGCCGCTCGTTCCGGCTGGCCCAGACTTGCGGGACGAAACCCCACCCGCCCCCGAACCGCGGGCGGCGCGCACGGGGTGGCCGTGGGCCTTGATGCCGTCGGCTTGCCAGCTTCCCATGGCGCGGCCGGCTCCGTTCGGATCTCCCTCGCCTTCGTGCCGTGCTCCCATCTCGCCGTCGAACCGATTGAGGCCCCGCAGAAATACTCCCCGCAGGTCGACCGCCACGGGTTGGCCGCGCGAGTCTCTCGGAACCGTCCACCCGTGCCGCTCGGCCTTCCGTGCCAGGTCCGAGCCCTCGATGCTCCGAGCATCGGCCGGCGCCCACGTGCTCCGGGACCGGTCGAACTCCGACGGGTCTCCGACCTCTCTGGCATAGGCCTCGGGATCGAGCATCGAGGAGATGATGGTCCCCAACGGTACGGCCATGGATCCTCCCACGGGTGGTCGGCGCCAACGCTCACCATAATGGACGGAATTCTGATGAAACGCTACATTCTCTCTTTGGCCCGATGAATCGGGTAGTCACGAGCATGGAAGACACGTGCAAGGGGGTATACATGGCAGGATCTATTTCCATCGAGCGTCTGGTTCAGGAACTGGACAAGCTCAAGGCGGAGATGGACGCTGGGGCACTCCAGCACAGTGAATACGATCAACGCCTGTCACGAGTCATCGCGGAGCTGCGCGAGCGTGGCATCGACGCCGACCGAGCCAAGATCACCGCCACGCTCGAGGAACTGCTCGAGCGCGGGACCATCGTTCCGTCGGTCAAGACCCATCTCGAGAAGCGTCTGGGCCTGGTGTAGAACGCTCCGGAGGGACCATGAACGACGAGGTGTTCAATCTGAGCCTCAGGAAGTTTCTGAAGAAGTTTGGCATCACCGGCCAGCGGGAGATCGAGAAAGCGGTGGATCAGGCGATTCAATCCGGGGCCCTAGCCGGGACCGAGACCCTGCGAGCCCGGGCTCGGCTCGAAGTAGAAGGCCTTGCGCTCGATACAGTGGTGGAAGAAGACATCACCCTGACCTAGCTCGACCGCTCGCCCGAGCTGGCCGACAGGGAGCGGAGCAGGCCCAAGTGGGGCGAGATCGCTCCCGAGGCGACGATAACCGATCGATTTTCTTTCACTTTCGACTGGTTTCTGACCGGTCGGGAAGAAGTGCAAAGATCCGCACGGGTCATCAGAGCCCTGCAATCCATGTAGCACTTCCGCAGCACCAGAGCGGAACCTCGAGAGCCCTTCCGATCACTCCAAGTTCTTTTCTGAAAGTAGTTTAGTCCAACTGGGCTCCTGGCATGTCCATTGCTCTATTCTCTGTCGCAGATTCTCACGATTACGTCAGGGGCTGGAATGACGAATACTCGGAGATCCACGAAGCCGTCTGGGGCGTGGGGGCTCAACCAGGGTGGATTCGCCCTGGAGGCCTCCATCTTTGTGCTGGTGCTCATGTCGGCCTTGCTGACGGTGGCCGCAGTGGGGGTGGTGACGGCGACCCGGACCGCCAATTACGACTACCGCTATACGCAAGTCTCCTTTGCAGCCGAGGCCGGTGGCGACGCTATCATGGCCCAGCTGGAGGACGCCCTCCAAGACGGGGCGATCTCGGATGCGGAGTTGGCCGCGATCGTGCCGCCCAGCATCCCGGGGTTCACCTACAGCGCCGTCAACGCCAACCGCGTCGGCGGAATCCAGGTCGAATCCATTACCGACGGCCCCTTCTCCGGGCTGTACTCGCTCACCCAGTACATCGACATCTTCTCGGAGGTCCACGACCCGATCAACAGCTCGGCCGCCGCGATCGTCACGGCCAAGGCGCAGTCGATTCCCATTTTCCAGTTTGGCGTGTTCTACGAGAAGGATCTCGAGGTCACCAACGGGCCGCCGCTCGAATTTGTGGGCTGGGTTCACTCCAACGGCAACATCTACATGAGCTCCAACAATGCGTGGTATCGCGAGGTGATCACCACGCCGAATGACCTATACCACGATCGGAAGGATCATCACAACATCTTCAACGGGGTCTTCGTCAACGATGCGATCGGCAACGAGATTCCACTCGACTTCGACAGCCGGAGCCATCCGGTTCCCGCGGCGTTCATGGCGGAGAGCCATGCCAAGTTCGACGACCGGGTCAAGACGGGCGCCTACGGGGTGGATACGCTCCGGGTCCCGTTGCCTGCCGGCGTCCCCGCGGAGGAGATCCTGGCACCGCGCCGCGCGCTCGATGGCGCGCTCGAGCGGAGGGCCAAGTTCTCCTGGAAGGCCGACTGGGCTATCGTCATCGATCTCGGCCTGATCAACAACCCCGCGGCCAACTTGTGCGCTGTCATGGTCTCCACCCGTGACGGCGGCGAGCAGGTTCCGCCCTCGGGCCAGTGCAACAACTTCTTCAACTTCACGTGGGACGCGTGGTTCGAGGGACGGGAGAAGCGCTACGTCGACGTGCTCGATCTCGACCTCCAGCAGTTGTTCAACTGGGTGGGGGGCAACGCGAACCGACTGACCCAGGTCATGCACGTCACGTTCACCGGGATGGGGGGGCACGACCCCCAGGGCGACGGGGACTTCCCAGTCGTTCGCCTCCGGAACGGCGAACAGCTCGGGAATCCGTTCACCTTCTCCACCGATTATCCGCTCTACGTCCAGGGCCACTACAACCGATTGAACTGGAGGCCCTCGGCGCTGGTTGGAGACGCGATCACCATCCTGTCGACCGTGTGGAACGACGCCCAACAGCAGTGTTCCGACTACGACCCAGGCGAGACCGACCTCGACGAGATCTGTGAGGGCTTCGACGAGGAAGATGCCGCCCCGACCGAGGTCTGGGCCGCGGTCCTTGCCGGGCACTCCGGCACGCCCTGCGACCACGAGGTCCCCGGATGTCCGGGTGGCTACGCCGATTTCTACGGCGGCGGCCTCGAGAACTTCCCGCGCTTTCTGGAGGACTGGAGCGGGGGTGTCACGCTGAAGTATCGCGGCTCGTTGGTCTCGCTCCACTGGTCGTCCAAGGCTATCGGGACGTGGAACGGCAACTACTACACGCCTCCGACGAGGGACTGGGAGTTCGACACCCGGTTCCGCGACCCGGCGAATCTGCCGCCCGGTACTCCGGTGGTGGGGAACGTCATCCACACCGCCTACCGGCCGGTGTACTGAGCGCAGAAACGATGACTAACCGATCTACTCAGGGATTTACGCTGGTCGAGGCGATCACCGTGATCGTCATGGTGGGCCTCATGATGGCGGTCGGAATTCCGTACCTCCGGATCAGTCCCTACAAGGAGGCACGGAACGCCGGCATGCAACTGGCCCGGGATCTCGAGGCCGTTCGAACGCGGGCGCTCGCCACCCGGAGCGCGGCCCGCATCGTCTTCGATCCCGCGGGAGGGGCGTACAGCGGGTTCCTCGACAACGACCGAGACGGGGTCATCATCGAGAACGCGGCGGAACAGCGCGCCCTCAGGGCCTTCGCCGGCAAACGATCGGTGGGCCGGCACATCGCCTTCGGTCAGGGTGCCGCGGGGGCCATCCCGAGTGACACCGCAACCAGCGCCATCACATTCTTCAACGACCGAGTGGAATTCAACGGGCGCGGTGTCACATCGCCCTTCGGAACTCGTGGGGTGATTTACCTGGAGAATCAACGCGAGCCGACCGCCGTGGTGGCGGTCGCCCTATCGGGCGCCGGCTCGCTCAAGGTCTGGACGTTCAAGGAAGGAACCTGGCAATGAGGAAGGACGCTGGCTTCAGTCTGGTCGCGGTCTTGACGGCGATCGTCTTGCTATCCGTTGGGCTGCTCGCCGTCTCGCGCGCCAGCACCCAGATGCTGACCATGCATTCGGCGGTGACTTCCCGCTCAGCTGCGCTCGCGGTCGCCCGGACTCACATGGAGGCCGTGCGGAGCCAGGACCCGACGGCGCTCGGCTCGGAGAGTGCCGTGACCGTGAACGGGGAGGGCGAGATCGATGCGTACGGCGCCTATACCCGAACGGTCGTAGTCGATAGCATCTCCCACAACTTGAAGCGCATCCGTATCCAGGTGGATTGGCCTCGCGCCGCCGCCCCGGTGGAGTTGGTCACCATGGCTTTCTTCGGCACAGACTAGACTCTCATGCCGCTTTCGACCGATCGTCGTCACGGATTCACCCTAGTCGAGGTGCTCATCGCCTTGGTCATCGGGTTGCTGGTGATTGGGGCCGCGATGACGTTCGCGGTGAACACGGTCCGGAGCGTCGACGCGACCGGGCTTCGGGAGGGTGTCACCCGCAACTCCCGCTTCGTCGCCATGTCGCTCGAACGGGATTTCCAAGCGACCGGCGTCGGCATCGAGAGCACCATTGCCTACGGATCGGTCCAAGTCCGAAATGACACACTCGTCGTCCTGAGCATTCCGTTCGACACTACGATGTCTCCGCCCTATGACTTGATCCCACCGCCGCTGGCCACGAACCCGTTGCCGGCGGGCGGCACCTGCGGCGCTACTTGCCTCGACCTCATGAAGGCGGCGGACAGTACCTTCGACCTTCAACCGGGTGACATCGCCAGGCTCCAGGTGGGCGGGGAGCGGCGGCTGATCCACGTGCAGAGCATGACCTCGAGCGACACCGCGGTCCAGCTCGAGTTCACCAACCTCCCGGAGATCCTCCTGCATCCCGCCAGCCTGTCCGGCGGACTCCTGCTCGATCCGTTCACGACCTTCGCGCAGAAGGTCCAGCCGGTGGCCTATTGGGTCGAATCGGGGAACCTCATGCGCGCGACCAGCGTCAAGAGTGATGGATCGCTCGACGGCAGCCTCGTCGCCGAACGCATCCAGTCGTGGGAGGTGACGCTCATCTTCCAGGACGGGG
>JABDII010000380.1 GCA_013003805.1 Gemmatimonadales bacterium | reverse complement strand
TTGACCCGCCAGTTGAGCTGGCCGGCGAACGTGTGGCGGACGGGCTCACCCCCTCCCACTCCCCTGGTCCACAAATGTCCACCCTCCGCCGTACCGCGATTCACGGCGAATCGCATCCCGTCGGGCGAGAGCCTTGGGGTTCCTAGCTCCCCATCGAACTCGGGCGCTATTCCTGCCTCCATCATGCCGCCTCGGTCGACCCACGCCAGGCGATCGATCGCACGCCGGCCGCGTCGGTACAAGAGCGTGCCCGCCGACGACAGGGCTATCGGAACCGCTCCATAGCGGCCGACCGGGATGTCCTCGATCAGTGCCACCGGATCGCCGGTGACCGCGAGTCGATTCTGGTCGAATGGCGCCACGACCAAGGTACCGTCGTCTTGGACGAACACGATGTGTCCTGATGGTGCATACCGCGCGTACACCCCCTGGAACAGCACCGTGACTGCTCGCGTGGAGAAGTCCGCGACGCCGATGGCATAGGCAGTTCGATCGCCTGATTCAGTCGGAATCACGGTCACGAGGGCGCCCTTGCCATTCGGCAGTACGTCCACCCACGCATGGGTACGCTCGCCAGGCCGAATCGTGGTCATCCGCTCTGGCGAACCTCCCTCGGGTGCCATCCGCCAGATCCCATCGACCATGCTGACATAAAGCAGGCCATCGGGGCCCCAGTCGACGCCTCCACCATAGAGAGACGGATCTTGCAGACCCGAATCCACGACGATTCGCGATATCCCGCCACGTAGGGAAACGATCTTCAGTTCGCCCGGGACCGTGAGGTACGCCAGCGATTGGCCATCCGGCGCGAAGGTCAGACAGCAACGGACATCATCGGTCGACCGCACCGGCTCCGCGTCGAACCGGTCACGCTCCCGGACGAGGATTTGTGACCCTGAGCCTAACGCCCCAAGGTAGGCAAACCGACTCCCATCGTCGGCGATCGCGATGCCCGGGCCTGTCGCCTGCCCTCCCCCTTGTTCACCCATGAGCTCGACCGTGAAACGCGAGACCTGGCCGGTCGGACTTGGGTCCCCACGAAGCGCCAGCACTACGACCGCACTCAGTAACGCGACGGAGATGCCAGCGAGGAGTCTGGAGGTACGATTCCACGGACCGACTGCGCCGCCGGCAGCCACAGCGGATGTGGTCGCACCCGCAAACGCCCGGTTCCGCAACGCCTCATCGAACGCCTGGGCGCTCCCGAAGCGATCAGCCGGCAACTTCTCGAGCGCAGTGGCCACCGCGGCAGCCACGTTCGGCGGCACCGACTTCCGCGCCTTGGTGACCGGCTGCGCCTGCTCGGTCACGATCTTCATGATGATCTGCTGCGCCGAGGCGCCCACGTGCGGCGGGTTGCCGGTCAGCATCTCATACAACACGCTCCCCAGCGAGTAGACGTCCGACCGCGCGGTGAGATCCTTCTCCGCCGTCGCCTGCTCGGGGCTCATGTAGTGCGGCGTGCCCAGCGAGAGGCCGGTCTCCGTCATGCGGCCACCGGCCGCGGCACTCACCGCCAGCGCGATACCGAAGTCGGCCACCATCGGCCGGCCATCGTGAAGCAGGATGTTCTCGGGCTTGATGTCGCGGTGGATCACGCCATGGCGGTGCGCATAATCCAGCGCGTCGGCGACTTCGGAGGTAATCCGCACCGCTTCGTCGATGCCGAGCTGGGTCTCGCGGTCGAGCTTATCCCGGAGGGTCTCGCCCTCGACATACGGCATGACGTAATAGAGGAAGCCGTCGGCGGTGCCGGAGTCGAACAGCGGCAGAATGTGGGGATGCTGCAGGCTGGCGGTGGTGGTGATCTCCTGGACAAACCGCTCGGCGCCGAGGACGGCGGCGAGTTCGGGCTTCAGCACCTTGAGCGCCACCTGCCGTTTGTGCTTCAGGTCCTCGGCCAGGTACACGGTGGCCATGCCGCCCTGCCCCAGCTCCCGCTCGATCCGGTAGCGGTCGGCCAGGGCGGCACTGAGACGGGGAAGTGGGTCGGTCATTCCCTTCCCTTCAATTCCTCGAACCAGTTGAACACCATCACCAGATCAGCGGTCCCGCTGGCTCCCTGGTTGACCATGAGGAACCGCCCGTCTCGGCCTACCGCATACGCATGATGGAAGTTGTCTGTTGACATGTTGGCAGCGGTGAAGAGGACGCGGGGTATCCGGGCGGTAAACGTGGGTCCGAGGGTGACCTCAGCCGCCATCATCTCGCCGCTGCGCGTGCGGTAGTAGAGCTCCTTGCCGGAGGGAGCCCAGCGCGGCTCCTCCCCGCCGTTCAACGACACCTGGGTGCGTCCTGCCCCCGGATCGTCCAGCAGGCGCACGAAGATCTCATTCCGTCCCGACGCATTGGAGACGTACGCAAACCACCGCCCGTCGGGCGACACCGCCGGGGCAAATTCGTCCGCCGGCCCGGCCACCAATGGCTGGCGCACGCTGTCTCCCGCGGTTCCGATGACGATGTCGCGTGCTCCGTTGGAGGCGCCGATCCGGAGCAGGAACCGCTTGCCATCAGGGGTCCACTCCACTTCCTCGACCCCCCGGGGGTCCGTCGCCAGCGGTTCGGCGTCGGCGCTCCCATCGGCCCGCTGGATCCAGGCCTGCCTCCGCACCGCACCGCCTCCCTGGGCCGAGATGAAGGTCACGTAGCGCCCGCCGGGCACCCAGGCAGGCCTCGAATTGTTCACACCGACGAAGCTCAACCGGGATACCGGGCCGCCGGGCAGTCGCTTGATGAAGACCTGCTCTCCGGCACCAAATACCGTTACGGCGAGCCGCGAATCGTCTGGAGCCAGGGCGGAGGTGCTGAACTGCCCGCGCCACGTGCTGTCGACTGCGGTTTGCTTCCCGGTACGATCGACCCACACCACCTGCGCACTCCCGGTGCCGCCTCCCGTCATATACGCGAGGACACCGTTGTCGCTGACGCTGAACTGCGCCGCGCCACTGTTCGCATCGACCTGAACCTGCTCGGCGATAGCGACCGGGGCACCGGTGAGCTTGCCGCTGGAGACGTCGAATGGCACCCTGAGCAACGACCCGGTGTATGTCGCATAGATGATATGGCCCGTGGGAACGTATCGGCCGTAGAGCCCCTGGAGGATCGATGTGGTGGTACCGTTGGCCAGGTCAGCAAGTCCGAGCTCGGCGTCGGACATGGAGCTGTGCCACAGCTGAATCAGCGCCCACTTGCCACCCGGGAGGGCCTGCGGCCAGTCGTGTTCGGTAACTCCGCTGGCGGAATCGATGTGGCTAAGGACCTCAATCCTCCCCCCTCGGGCGGGCACACGGGCGAGCTGGCTCGTTGCGTGCGAGAAATAGATCGAGCCGTCAGGGGCCCAGTCCGCGCCCCACTGTACGGCCGAATCCCGCACGACGGTCACCGACGGTCCCCCGTCGATGGGTACCACCCGCAGGTCACCCGGGTTGCCCGTCAGGTAGCCGACCGACTGTCCATCCGGCGAGAAGAACGGGCCCTGTGCTTCGTTCGTTCCGGGAAGCGGACGCGCCGTCAGCGAATTCAGGTCACGGACCCAGAGCTGATTCCCCGATGCGCTGTCCGGGCCGACATACACAATTCGGGAGCCGTCCCGTGAGAACGCAAACCGGCGGGTGGAGACGGACCTGATCTGCTCCCCGGCGGGAAAGGCCACGGTCAGGCGCACGGTGGGCGCGGGCGACTGGTGCCGCCCGGCCCACACACCGAATGCCACTCCGGCCACGGCAACGACGCCCGCGGCAATCGCGATTTGCTTCCAGTGACCCCGGCTCGGCGCGGTGTGCGGTAGGTGCGCCGCGGTGCGCGCCGTCGTGGCGCCGGAGAGTGCCGCACTGAACTCGGCCGGGGTGGCGAAGCGATCGGCAGGAAGCTTCTGCAATGCTCGGAGCGTCGTCGCTCCGACACCGGGCGGAACAGTTTTCCGCACGTTGGTTGGCGCCGCCGGTTCCTCCGTCATGACCTTTG
>JABDII010000308.1 GCA_013003805.1 Gemmatimonadales bacterium | reverse complement strand
GATCCGGATCGCCGCTCAACTGCAGCATCCGAACATCCTGCCCCTCCACGACTCGGGTGAAGCTGACGGTTTCCTTTACTACGTTATGCCGTATGTCGAGGGTGAATCTCTCCGTGAGCGTCTGTCTGGTCAGGAGGGCGGCCCGCTTGGGATCTCTGAGGCAGTACGCATCCTCCGCGAGGTCGTCGACGCTCTCGCGAGCGCCCATGCCAAAGGCGTGGTGCACCGCGACATCAAGCCTGCAAACATCCTATTATCGGGCGCCCACGCGTTCGTGACCGATTTCGGGGTCGCGAAAGCAGTCAGCGAAGCAACAGGGCGGCAAAACTTGACCACAGCCGGCATGGCGTTGGGCACCCCGGCGTATATGGCTCCGGAGCAGGCGACCGCCGATCCCAACATTGACCACCGCGCCGACATCTATGCCGCAGGCGCGCTCAGCTATGAGCTACTGACGGGGCAGCCGCCGTTCCACGGGACCAGTCCCCAAGCCGTGCTCGCAGCCCACGTCACCCAAGCGCCTGTGCCAATCACCCAGCGCCGCCAGGATATCCCTCCCGGGTTGGCCAGCTTGGTCATGCGGTGCCTGGCCAAGGATCCCAATGATCGCCCCCAGACCGCCACCGAGCTCCTCCCCGCTCTCGAGAGCATCACGGTCTCTGGGGAAACGACCCCTTCCCTCCACCCGATCAGTCCACGACAGCGCTTTCGTCGTTGGGCACTCATCGGTGGGGCGGTGGTGACCGCCGCGGCTCTGATTTTCGTGTTCAACCAGGGGAGCGGTGGGGATCCAACGGCTTCGGCTGTTTCAGCGGATGCGGTGGCGGTGCTGCCATTCTCGGTGCGCGGCAGCGAGGAATTCAGCTACCTGGGCGAGGGGATGGTTAATCTTCTCAACACGAAACTCGACGGCGCCGGGGATTTACGAACGGTGGATCCACGGGCGCTCTTGAGTCATGTGAGTCGGGAGAAGACAGGGACGCTCGATCCCGCCGAGGGCCGGACGGTGGCGGAGCGATTCGGTGCCGGACTCTACATCATGGGAGACATCGTCGAGGTGGGCGGCAACCTCCAAATCACCGCCTCGCTCTACGATGTGGGTCAGGGGCAAGCGGCAGTGGGCGAGGCGACCGCCAGCGGCACGGCGGACGAGCTGATGACCAGCCTGGTCGACCAATTGGCGGCGGGTCTCTTGATTAAGATGCGGGGAGGGCCGGGCGCCCGAGTCACCCGGCTCGCCGGGGTAACGACAGCCTCGCTCCCTGCCTACCGGGCCTACCTCGAGGGGGAAGCGGCGTTTCGGGCGGGCCGGTATGAGGCGGCGACAGCAGCGCACCAACGCGCGGTCGCCCTGGACAGCTTGTTCGCCCTCGCCTATTACCGGCTGAGCCTGGCCGCCGAGTACGCCACCCGCGAAGACATTTCCATCGCCGCGGCCTCGCAGGCGCTCCGCCACGCCGGGCGCTTGTCAGACCACGACCGGCGCTTCCTGGAAGGCTTCGTGGCTTGGCGCCAGGGCGCCCACGCCCAGGCGGAACAGATCTACCGCGAGATTCTCGGGACCTACCCGGACGACGTCGAGGCGTGGTTCCAAATCGGCGAGGTGTTGTTCCACGCCAATCCACTGCACGGCCGTTCACTCACCGAGTCGCGCGACGCCTTCGAGCGGGTCCTCGAATACGAGCCCAATGATCCCACATCCCTCATTCATCTGGCGCGCATCGCAGTTGTGGAACAGCGATTCGATGACGTCGACACCATAATCCAGGAGTTTCTCACTCAGAGTCCCGGGAGCGACCGGGAACTGGAATTGTTGGCCCTTCAGGCCTTCGCAAAGAATGACTCGGAGATGGTAGATCGCGTCCTTGACCGTCTGAAACGGGCCACGGACATCCCGGTTGCCATGGCCGCCCTCGACGTGGCGGCCTGGGGCCAACACCCCCGGGGGACCGAGCGCCTGGCGACCATCCTGACCCAGCCGACCCGTTCGTCCCAGGTTCGGGGGATCGGACACGCCTGGCTGGCCCACACAATGCTGTCCACGGGTCGCTGGCAAGCGGCGCGGGCCCAGCTGGATGCCTATGCACGCCTCGACCCGGCAACCGCACTCGAATTCCGTGCCGCCTTGGCGATGCTTCCCTTCCTACCGACGCCTGCGAGCGAAATCGAAGCCCTGTTGCAAGAGCTACGGCGAGTAGATCCCAGCCGGATCCCGGCGGCGGGAGGGAATCCGTTTGTCTACTTCAACCCTCACCACGCGGTCCACCCGCTGGTTCTCGAATACCTCAAAGGCCAGCTGGCCGCTCGCGTTGGCAAGACCGCCGAGGCGCAGGAGCACGCGAATCGACTCCGGAGCATCGCAGTTCCCGAAGGCAGTGGAACCCTGGCCACCGATTTCGCGTCGAGCATCGAATCGCAAGCCTCCTACCGTGCTGGACGCCCGAACGAGGCCCTCAAGCTCATCGAGCAAGTGCGCAGCGAGACGTTCTACCAAGGGACGCTCACGTCACCACTTAGGGCGGGGGCGTTCGAACGCTTCTGGCGGGCGGAACTCTTGAACGAGGCCGGGCGAGAGCAGGAGGCCTTGGCCTGGTACCGCCAAATCTCCAACATTTCCGTCTACGAACTCGTGTACCTGCCTATTTCCCACTTGCGCCAAGGGGAGATCCACGACCGATTAGGCGAGAACGCTATAGCTATCGACCACTATGCCAAGTTCATCGACCTATGGCGAGACGCGGACGAGGCACTGCAGCCGCTGGTCCGGGACGCGGAGGAGCGCGTCGCGCAATTGTCGCAAGAACCTCACACCAACTAGCCTGCGCATGGTGCGGGCAAGGAGGGATGGCATGGCCACCCGAACCAAGAAGGTCAACTACTGCTACCTGAAGGTCCCGAGCCGAGCCGGGCAGGGTGCCAAGGTCCTGGCGGCACTCAACGACGCCGGGGTCAATCTCCTCATGTACTCGGGCTTCCCGATCGGCGGAGGGAAGGCCCAGCTCGACTTCGTCCCGGAAGACATGGGTGCATTGCGGCGCGTCGCCCGTCGGGAGGGTTGGAGACTCAGCAAGAACAAGAAGGCCTTCCTTATACAAGGCGACGACAAGCCCGGTGCGGTCTGCCGATTGGTCGACCGACTCGCCAAACGGGGCATCAACATCACGGCTGCGCAAGCCATCGCGGCCGGCCGCAAGCGATTCGGGATGATCCTGTGGGTCAATCAGAAGGTGTATGGGAGGGCGGCTCGGGCGCTGAATGCGAAGTAGGGGTTGGAAGTGATGGTGTAGGAGGAAGGAAAGGGGCGTTCCGCACGGAGCGCCCCTCGCTGGTTGGCGACCGCTCCCAACGAAGTCTATTCTACACGTGTCCCCAGCCGGAGATCTTCCCTGGTGGTTGGATCCCGAAGCGATAGACAACCACGATGACTGAACCCGAAGCCCGCCTCCGCGAGGCGCTGGGCGATCGCTACCGGATTGAGCGCGAGCTTGGCCGAGGTGGCATGGCGACGGTGTACCTGGCGGATGACTTGAGGCACCACCGTCAGGTGGCAATCAAGGTCTTGCGACCGGAGGTGGCCGCGACGCTCGGGGCCGAGCGTTTCTTGCGTGAGATCAGGTTCGCAGCACAACTCCAGCATCCTCACATCCTGCCGCTTTACGATTCGGGTGAAGCCAAAGGATTTCTCTACTATGTAATGCCATTCATGAAGGGCGAATCTCTCCGCACGAAGTTGGCCAGCAAGGAGGGCTTGCCCATCTCCGAGGCCGTGCGGATTCTCCGGGACGTGGTCAATGCACTGGCCCAAGCGCACAAAGAGGGTGTGGTGCATCGTGACATCAAGCCAGACAACGTGCTCTTCTCTGGCAACTACGCGGTGGTGGCCGATTTCGGCGTCGCCAAGGCGCTGAGTGAGGCGAGTGCCAAGGGTGAGCTTACGACGGCGG
>JABDII010000339.1 GCA_013003805.1 Gemmatimonadales bacterium | reverse complement strand
GTGAACGTGCTCGAAGCGCGGATCTGGTCCACGGCCTCGCCCAGGGGCAGGCCCTTGGCCACCAGTGCCCGGGTGCGCTCCACCAGCATGAAGGCCGCGTGCCCTTCATTGGCGTGCCAGGCGGCCGGCTCGATGCCGAGTTTGTCGAGCAAGCGCGCGCCGCCAACACCCAGCACCCATTCCTGGCGAATCCGCATGTCCGGACCGCCCGAGTAGAGTCTGAACGAGAGATCCCGATGCTCCGGGTCGTTGGCGTCCAGATTCGTGTCGAGGAGGTACACGGGCACCGAACCGACCATCATGCGCCATGCTCCGATGTGCAGGTCGCGCCCGGACAGTGGAACGGTGACGACCAGCGGTTGGCCGGATTCGTCGCGGAGTCGAGTTTGAGGAATGAGCGCGTGATCCAGTGGATCGTCCGCCTCCTCTTGACGGCCGTTGGGCTGCACGCGCTGGCCGAAGAATCCTCGCTGGTACAAGAGCCCCACCGCCACGAGCGGTATCCCAAGATCCGAGGCGGCCTTGCAGTGGTCACCAGCCAGCACGCCCAGGCCGCCCGAATAGATCGGCACCGAGTTGTGGAGGCCGAACTCCGCACAGAAATAGGCGACCGGACGCGACGCGAGTTCGGGGTAGGTCGAGCGGAACCAGGTCCCGTCACAAGAGAGGGCCCGCTCGAGCTGCGAACGGACATGGCCCAACCGCTGGAGGAACTCCTGGTCCGCCGCCAGCTCGAGCAGCCTGGCCGGCTCGACGCGCTGCAAGAGGGCGATCGGGTTGTGTCTCGTGCGATGCCAGAGCAGCTTATCGATCGAATAGAATAGATTTCGCGCGTCGCGACTCCAGCTCCACCAGAGATTCGTGGCAAGCGTGGCGAGGTCGCCGAGCGGTTCCGGCAGAGGAGGGATTCGCGGCCCTGAAGCGGTCATCGGTGCCAAAAGTACTCGGTTGGCAGCCAATCACCAGGCGGGGCTGCTCACGTCAAGAGATAGGGACCTTTGGAGGACGGATGAGAATCGAGATGAGAATCGTTCGTGGGATTCGCCGCCTGGCGGTGGCTACTGTTGGTGTTTCCCTGCTTGCGGTCGCGGCTCATGCGCAGGGGCCCACATTCGTTCGCGTGACCTCGCCCGACGGCCGCAACGTCGTGTCGGTCGGGGTGCGAGAGGGAGCGCTGTTCTACCTGGTGGAACGTGACAGCCGGCTCGTCATCCTCCCGTCTCGCCTGGGCTTCGAGTTCCGTGACGCTCCACACTTGCTTGACGGTCTGACGATCACTGGCACCGCGCGGAACGCGGTCGACCAGACCTGGGAGCAGCCCTGGGGCGAGGTAGCCCTCGTGCGGGATCACCACAATGAGTTACGGGTCTCGGTGTCGGAGACCCAGGAGCCAGGCCGCCGGTTCGAAGTGGTATTCCGGGTGTTCGACGATGGGGTGGGATTCCGCTACGAGCTCCCAGAGCAGCCCGCGCTCGAATCGTTCGTGATTATGGAGGAGCTCACCGAGTTCCACATGGCCAATGACGCCCGGGCGTGGTGGATTCCGGCTAACGACCCGACCCACCGCTACGAGCTGCTCTACGGGTCGTCGCCCATGAGCACCCTGCCGGAGGTCCACACTCCCCTCACGATGGAAACCCACCAGGGCCTCCACGTCGTGATCCACGAGGCGAACCTGGTCGATTACGCGGGCATGAACCTGACCGGCTCGCGGGACCGCCGGCTGCGCGTCACGCTGACGGCCTGGGCCGATGGAGCGAAGGTGTACGGCCGGACACCGTTCGTGACGCCGTGGCGGACAATCCAGATGGCGGATCGCGCCGCGGACCTGGTCCCCTCCGTCATCGGCTTGAACCTGAACCCACCCAATGTGCTGGACGACGTGAGTTGGATTCAGCCGATCAAGTACGTCGGGATCTGGTGGGGGATGCACATCAACAAGGTGACCTGGAGCTCGGGCCCCAGGCACGGCGCTACGACCGAGAACACCCGGCGGTACATCGACTTCGCGGCCGACAACGGCTTCGGTGGGGTGCTGGTCGAGGGGTGGAACATCGGGTGGGACGGCAACTGGATCGCCAACGCCGAACGCTTCTCGTTTACCGAGCCTTACCCGGACTACGACCTGGAAGGTCTGGCCGAATACGCGCGGGAAAAGGGCGTGACCATCATCGGCCATAACGAGACCTCTATGGGGGTGAAGAACTACGAACGGCAGCTCGAGGATGCCTTCGACCTGTATCAGCGTCTGGGCATCAAGGCGATCAAGACAGGCTACGTCGGAGACGTCACGGCCGAAGGTCACGCGCATCACGGCCAGTACATGGTGCGGCATTGGCGGATGGTGATCGAAGAAGCGGCACGGCGTGGCATCATGGTCAACGTCCACGAGCCGATCAAGGACACCGGGGAGCGCCGGACCTATCCCAACATGATGACCCGGGAGGGTGCCCGGGGTCAGGAATACAACGCCTGGGGCGGGGACGGGGGAAACCCGCCGGAGCACGAGACGATCCTGTTCTTCACTCGCCTGCTCTCGGGACCGATGGACTTCACTCCCGGCGTATTCGACATCTTCGTCGCATCGAGCAACGGGACGCCGCGTTCGCCAGTAGAGTCGCGGCTCCGTACCACGTTGGCCAAGCAGCTCGCGCTCTACGTGGTGCTGTACTCACCGGTCCAGATGGCGGCGGACTTGCCCGAGAACTACGAGGGGCAGCCCGCGTTCCAGTTCATCCGCGATGTACCGGTGGATTGGGAGCGAACCGTTGTATTGGAGGGCGAGATCGGCGATTACGTGGTGGTTGCCCGCCAGGAACGGGGGGGAGGCGGCACGGACTGGTTCCTCGGCGCTATCACCGACGAAGAGACTCGCACGTTCGAGATCCCGCTCTCGTTCCTGTCCGAGGGGCAGAGCTACGTCGCCGAGATCTACGCCGACGGCGAGGATGCCCATTGGCTTGACAACCCACTGC
>JABDII010000332.1 GCA_013003805.1 Gemmatimonadales bacterium | reverse complement strand
GTCCATGACAGCCCGGTCGGCCACCATGGCCGAGACGGGATAGAATCCACCGCTCAGGGCCTTGCCGATCATGACGATGTCTGCTCGCACGTTCTCCCACTCGCAGCAGAACATCTTGCCGGTTCGGCCGAGCCCCGTCTGGATCTCGTCAGCTGCCAAGAGCACGTTGTTCTCTCGGCAGGTCTTGGCCGCCTCGGCCAGATACCCGTCGGGCGGAACGGTGACACCGCCCTCACCCTGCAGTGGCTCGAACAGGAACGCGGCGGTGTTCGGCGTGATCGCCGCGCGTAACGCCTCGGCATCGCCGTACGGGATCATCGTGAAGCCGGGAGTCGGCGGACCGAAGTCCTCGCGGGACCCGGGATCGTCGGAGAAGGAGACGATGGTCGTGGTCCGACCGTGAAAATTGTTGTGGCAGACGATGATCTCCGCCTTGTCCCGCGGGATGCCCTTCACCCGGTACCCCCAGCGCCGTACCGCCTTGATCGTGGTCTCGACGGCCTCTGCGCCCGTGTTCATTGGCAGGGCCTTCTCGTAGCCCGTCACCTCGCACAGCAGCTTGAGAAAGGGTCCCATCTGATCGTTGTGAAATGCTCGTGAGGTGAGGGTCAGACGATCGAGCTGTTCCCGGGCCGCTTGGAGGATGGCTGGGTGGCGGTGGCCCTGGTTGACGGCGGAGTAGGCAGCCAGGCAGTCCAAGTACTTGGTGCCCTCCACATCCCAAACCCACGGCCCCTCGCCGCGTGCAATGACAACGGGCAGCGGGTGGTAATTATGGGCGCCATAGCGATCGACCTCGGTGACGAAGTCGGTCGTGGTCTTGGTTTCGGTAAGCGTGCTCATGAGGTGCCCTGGGATTCCGGATGAAGGGTTGCGTGCGGCTCGGACTTTCGACCCGGGGTGCGTTCGAGAACCGCCCGTGCTTCCTCGAGCTCCAGCGCGACCTCCGATGGCGCGGTAGAGCCGAGTGTGCGCTTGGATTCTATACTCCCTTTCGCCGTTAGCAATCTCCGGTCGAGACCGGCGGCCCCGAGTTCCTCCAACTCAGCATCCGTCGCCTGCGCCAATCCGCGTCCATCCTCCTCGAGCTTCCGCACCAACCGGCCGACGGCTTGGTGGGCTGTCCGAAAGGGGACGCCCTGTCGTACCAACTCTTCGGCCAGGTCCAGCGTGGTCGAGAAGTCGGGCCCAGCCGCCCGCGGCGGCGTGAACTCCGCTGTCGCGATCGCCGCCGCCAGGACCCGCGCCGAGTCGCTCGTGGTGTCCGCGGCACGAAAGAGCGGCGCCTTGTCTTCCTGGAGATCGCGGTTGTAAGCCA
Source organism: Gemmatimonadales bacterium (assembly GCA_013003805.1). Taxonomy (GTDB): domain Bacteria; phylum Gemmatimonadota; class Gemmatimonadetes; order Gemmatimonadales; family GWC2-71-9; genus JABDII01. The sequence goes on along the minus strand of JABDII010000332.1, from coordinate 1,034 downwards.
GAGGCAGCCCCTTGAGCAATCCGTGAAGGGCCACGAGGTCACCGAGGACCGTGGCTGCCTTCCCGCGCACGAGCTCGGCCACGTCCGGGTTCCTCTTGTGGGGAAGCGCGGACGATCCCGTGGTCCAGGCATCGGCCAGCCGGGCCATGCCGAACTCGTCCGAGGACCATAGGACGAGTTCTTCCGCCAGGCGGGACAGATGAGTCATGATGAGCGCGCAGGCTGACACGAATTCGATCGCCCAGTCGCGATCGGCCACCGCATCGATCGAATTGGTGGAGACCCGTGCGAAGCCCAGGCGATCAGCCGTGACCTGGCGGTCGAGCAAGAGTGACGACCCGGCACAGGCCCCTGCACCTAGTGGGCAGCGGTCGGCCCGCTGGCCGGCATCACGTAACCGTCCCAGGTCGCGCTCGAGTGCCTCGAAATGCGCGTGAAGATGGTGGGCCAGCAAGACGGATTGGGCTCGCTGGAGGTGCGTATATGCCGGGACGATATGGTCCCGGTATTGGTGTGCCTTGGCGATCAGGGCTCGCTGGACATCGCGCACCGCGCGCTCGACATCGAAGACCGCTTCCTTGAGCCAGAGCAGCACGTCGGTCACTATCTGGTCGTTGCGACTCCGTCCCGCATGGATCTTATACCCCGTCTCTCCACAGAGCTCGACCAAGCGAGCCTCCACGGCACTGTGAATGTCCTCCGGGATCGAGGGGGAGGCGGAGTCTCCGGATGGCGGAAACGACTCGGACCGAACCTCTGAGGCGATTTGTGCCAGGCCGCTCAGTATGCCGTCGTATTCGTCCTCGCTCAGCACTCCGGCATCTCTGAGCGCAGCGGCATGTGCCTTGGTCCCCGTGAGATCGTGCATCACCAGGCGGCGATCGACGCTGAGCGAAGAGGAGAATCGCCGGAGCGTGTCGCTGAGTTCCTCCTGGAATCGCCCGCCCCACAGGTCGCTCACGCGGGGACCTCCCGACGCTGTCGCACGCTCGGCCGCTGCTGTGGAATCGATGTGGGAGCTCCCCGGCCGGCCC
>JABDII010000312.1 GCA_013003805.1 Gemmatimonadales bacterium | reverse complement strand
TGGCCGGCGTCCGAGTCCGAGAGAACGGCATGGTGGGAGCCGCCGCTGTGGCCACCAAGGACGTGCGGGCCTACCACGTCAACGTCGGCGTGCCTGCCAAGTCAGTGGTGGTCAAGCCCAACGCCCCGCCCAGTGCCTACCACACGGAGCTCGTGCCGGGCCACGAGGACGGGTAGGTCGACTCGGACCTGGGCCGAGGCCTCAGAACCCCGCGGCGGAGGCGGGGAACCACGGGTCGATGTCCACGTCACCCTTGATCTTCGCAGTGATGGCCCTGGCATCCGGGAGCGACCAGTAGTTGCCGCCGGCCGTCAGACGGGGGGCGGAGATGAACCAGCCGCGCACGCGAAGGAATACGTTCCCTGACACCTCGGTCTCCATCCCAACGGCGTCGGTGGTGAATCCATCGCCGACCTCGTCGAACACATTGCCGCGCACCTTGGCCTGCGACGTTTGTTCGAGCACGATCGCCCGCTCGACATCCGCTACCACATTGTCGTCGATTGCGTAACCCCGGCTTGGCTCGTGATCGCGGTTACGGGCAAACAGGCGGATGCCGATCCCTGCCCCCATGATCACATTGTCGGCGATTGTGTTGTCGCTCCCATGTTCGATCGCTACCGCCGTCTTGTCCGATCCAATGATCGTATTGCCCCGCACGATCGTGCGGGTCGAGTAGCCTAGCCAGAAGCCGTACTGAGAACTATCCGCCCGGTTCTCGATGAAGGTGTTGCCCGCGCTGAAGGTGGACTCGAACGCATTGTGGTACGCGAACGAGGCGTCGTTTCTGAAGACCAGATTCCCAACCGAGGGCTGGACCAGCGGACGATGGCCGCTCAGGAAGAAGCCGTCGCCCGAATGCGTGAGCGTGTTCTCGGCCACCACGTTGGAATCGCTGTGCTCGCGGAGGAGAATGCCGGCCGAATCGCACCCTCGGCTGTAGGATGGGGATTCGCACCGGGCGTTGTGGTGCGCCTGGTTGCGCACGATCACGTTGTGGGACGAACGCCAAAGGTGAATGCCCCAACCGCTGTTATGTGAGACCTCATTGTCCGCCAGGTACACTCGGCGGGCGTCCATGAGGCCGATCCCGTTCTGGGCCTGCTGAGCCGTCACCCCGGTGACGGAGGCACCGTCAACGTCCTTGAGGAGGAGGCCGCCGCCATACTGTTCGAACGAGTCAGGCCGGAAAATGTCGAGCCAATCGGCCTCGTCAAATCGGTCGGGGGTCGACTGGAGCTCCTGACTCCGCGACCCTGACAGCTCGAGGTTGGTAATGACGTGGCCACTTCCGCCTTCGACCCGAATTCCATACCGATATCCCCGAATCGTTCCGCCGAAAATGGTCACCCGGCTGACACCCCGGCTCACGACTCCGGTACCGACGAATTGACCAGCCGCGGTGTCTCCACTCTCCAGCGTGACACCGGTCAGATCGAGCCGCGTACCCGAATTGGCGACAATAATGACCCCTCGCTCAGTCGAGTCCGACATCCGATACCGGCCGGGACAGATCTTGACCTCTCCCTGGACCTGGGTGCCTGGCCGCGTCGGCCGAATGCACGCGCGCGAATGTGGCTCTCCGATCGTCGGTGCCAACATCAACGCGACACCGCACAACACGATCCCGCCTCGAGGCACCAGAAACGCGGACTGACTGCGCAGGGAATGCAAGAACGAGGTACCGAGGGTATTCATCATCTCGTTCGACCTCCCACCATGTCGAATCATACGCCGGAGAGTTGGATCTAACGGACCCGGAGAACGTCTTCAACCGGCCCGGCGCTGCCCGAACCCAAGAGATGGACGATATCTTCCAGCGCGCGCCCCTCGCGGGGCCAGGCGAACCGCGCCTTCGCCTCAGCCGGGGAAAGCCACTCGGCACGGTCGTGCTCGGGGCTCAACGTAGGGACGGCCCCGGGGTCGACCCAGGCGGCGAACACGGGAATGAGCGCCACCTCATCGAGGCTGTGCCGGTAGAACATCTCCACCCGGCTGATGTTATAAAACCGCTCCGGCACGAGCCCGGTTTCTTCCGTCAGTTCCCTGAGGGCCGCCTCCGACGGGGTCTCTCCCGGGTCGATATGCCCGTGCACCGTCTCCCATGAATGCGGGCACCTCCCGCCCGCGGCCCGCTGCAGCACGAGGGCCTCGAGCTCAGGTTCCACACCCCGGAGGACATACACATCCACATAGGAGACGCGTACGGTCGTCATACCCACCACCTCCGACGAGCGGGCGGCTGCAAGGGATACCAGAGGGGCGGCGGGGATGTCATCGCCGACGGGCTGGGCGAGACGAGGGAAGGACCGGGGGTCACACCCGCCGGCGGGCGACCACGGACTCCAAGCGGGCGGAGAGGGCTCGCGCTCGGAACGGTTTGGTCAGGAAATCGTCGGCGCCCAACTCGAACACCCGGACCTCGTTGTCCTCGTCGCCCTTTGCGGTCAATACGATGATCGGGATTTCCCGAGTGGCGGGCCGCGAGCGGAGTTGGGACAAGACGGAATACCCGTCGAGCGTGGGCAGATTCAGGTCGAGCACGATCACGTCGGGCGCGTGGCGGTCCGCCTGATCGAGTGCCTCGACCCCATCGGCTGCCTCTGCGATCGTGTATCCCTCACGTTCCAGAAGGTCCTTCATGACGCGGCGCAACTGATCTTCGTCATCCACCAACAACACGGTGATGCCCTTCTTGCCGGTATCCCCGTCCACCGCTGCCTCGAGATCGTCCTCGATCAACTCGAAGGCGGCCGAGGCGTCCAAGGCCGGAGGCTGGACGATGGGAGGTGGATGGCCCGCCGACGGCGATGGGGTGGCACGCTCGCGCGGGGCCGCGGGAGCGGCTGGAGCCACCGCCTTGGGCGCGGCCGGTGCCTCGGTGTCTTCCATCGGAGCATCCGTGACACGCAGCAACTCCTCCACGGCAGTCTCGCCTGCCAGGACGTGCCGGAGACCACTGTCCCAGAGCGACAGCATGCCATTCTTCCGGGCGGCCTTGGCGATGACCCCGGCCGGACTTCCGGCCGCAACCAAACGCTCGATTTCCGGCGACACGAGGAGGATTTCACAGATGCTGAACCGGCCCCGATACCCGGTCATGGCGCAATCCGGGCACCCAACAGCGCGGTAGAGCGTGGTCCCGTCGGGAATGTAGTCCCTCATCTTGGCCGGAATCTGGTCGCTTCCGAAGTCCGTGACCGCTTCCCGACAGATCAGACATAACCGCCGCATGAGCCGCTGGGCCAGAATGCCGCGCAGCGCCGAGCCGATCATGTACGGCTCCATTCCCATGTCGATGAGACGGGTCACGGAACTGGGTGCATCATTGGTGTGCAACGTTGAGAGTACCAGGTGACCCGTGAGTGACGCCTGCACGGCGATCTGGGCGGTCTCCTGGTCGCGGATTTCACCGACCAACACCACGTCGGGATCCTGCCGGAGAATGGAGCGCAACGCGGTGGCGAAGGTCAGGCCCGCCTTCACGTTGACTTGAACCTGCACGATGTTTTTCCCGAGCCGGTATTCGACCGGATCTTCCACCGTCACGATGTTGACACCCTCGCCTTGAATCACCTTCAGGGCCGAGTACAGCGTCGTGGTCTTCCCGGACCCGGTGGGCCCGGTCACCAGGATGATGCCTTCTTTGTTGTCGAGGAGGCGCTCGATCAATTCCCGTTCGTCATCGAGCATTCCCAGGGAGGGAAGGGTCAGGATGGTCGAACGCGTATCGAGAATACGGATGACGACCTTCTCGCCCAGGGAAGCGGGGAGCGTGGAGATCCGCAGGTCGATTTTGTCGTTGTTGATGGAGACTCGAGCGCGGCCATCTTGGGGGCGCAGGCGGTCGGCGATATCGAGGCCCGACATGATCTTGATCCGTGAGATGAGCGGCAGCCCGGCGCTCCGGGGAATGGTCATCACCTGGCGCAGCACACCGTCGATACGGTATCGGACAACGACGCCGCCCTCGGCCGGCTCAACGTGGATGTCACTCGCCCTGCTCGCGATCCCGTCCGCCAGCATCATGTCAACCAGCCGGATGATCGGTCGCTGACTCGCTTCGTCCAGCGTCGCCCCGATTTCCTCTTCTTCCTCGCTGACCTGGGTGATCTCGGCTTCCCCGAACCCACCCAGCAGCTTGGAGACAACACTCTCGGGCTTATAGAGTTCGTCGAGTTTGTCGCGGATCCTACTCGGCGACGCCAGGAACATCCTGACTTCTCGACCCGTCGCGAACGCCAACATCTTCTCGGCGTCAATGTCAAACGGGTTTGTGGTGGCCGCCTCGAGCACAGAATCGGTAATCCGGACGGGAATGACCTGGTGCCGGCGGGCGACTTGCTCCGGCACCGCCTCCCGGGCCTTCGTCTCGAGCACCGTCAGGTCCGCCACCGGTATGCGGAAGCGAGCCGAGATGGTTTCGAGAATCTGATCGTCTGTGGCCAGCTTCCGGTGCACCATGGCTTCCCAGAGCGAGATGCTATCCGAGTCTGCCGACTCCGCAATCTCGCGGAGCGACTCCATCGCATCCGCGGCGATCAGGGTTTCGACCGTCGGGACTAACCACTCGTCAGAAAAGGGCATTCGAAAGCTCGTTCAACTCCGTTTTCGGAAGGCACCAGAGTTCGGCCAACGCCACTGGCACTGGGTGCAAGGTAAGACCCCGGAGGGTACCCAGGCCAGGGTTCACGAACGCGGGCGAGCGCAATAACCGGCCCGCTCCCTACAGGAGGGGCCACCAATCTCGGTGAATGTCCACGGTGAGTCCAAGACTCCCGTCTCGCAGGTTCACGCCCGCCTCGAGCCGGAGCAGCCGCATAAACCATTCCGCCGCTACGCCTACCACAGGCCGTATTCCATCGGTCTCCGGCCAGGGGCTCCCGGTCACCGGCCGGGCGCTCCAGGCGCCGGCCACGAAGGGCGCCAGAACCAGCCTATTCCCGGTCGAGGCGAAGGATCCCAGGCGAAGTGCGGGGATGGGAACTGCAAATCGCCACTCCAGGTGGGCCAGCGCCATTTGACGCCCTCCGTAGGCCCTGAAGGGCTCTCCGACGAGGGTTCCACGGCCTCCCACGACAAAGCTCCGATAGGCGGGGAGACGATCGGTCCCCAGGCCGACATAGAGGCGCGAGAGCAGCTCAGTCCGGCCGATTCCGGCACGCCAGCGACCCTCCGCGGTGACCCTCATGTAGCTGGTGGGCCCATCGGCTGCCTCGATTGCGACTGACCCACCGATGTCGTGTCGCAGGGCGATGCCCCCCGGAGCCCGCTCGAGCAGAACACGCGCAACCCCGTAGGTCGGGGCTCCGAGGTCTGGATTGGGGCGATAGGTGCCGTTGGCGGGGGTGGCCTCCACCAGGACGCCGGTGGCCGACTCAACGCCCAGGCTCCCCTCCAGTCGGGTGCGGGTTCCCAACCGGTGGCGTGCTCCTATCTCGGCCGACTCGACCAGGACGTAATCCCCGTAGTCTTCTCCCGCTTCCTGGGAGAGAATCGAGTTCAGGACCGGCGCGATGACGGGAAAGTCCGCCAGATCCCGGATATCCCGGCGCACACCCAGCCACGCGCCGCGAGTCTCCAAGACGAGGCTCCCGGTGAGCCGGCCGTCTGAGGTGCCGAGTCCCACCGACGGCCTCACCGTTAATCGCCCGGAAAAGAGCGGGATGGCTCCGCCAATTCCCAAGGCGAGTCCCTGGACCCGGTTAACCTTGAGCATCTCACTCAGCGAGCGCGTGGTGAGTCTGCCGCGGGCGATGGCGGTGAGCGCTCGCGTGCCGACGATCTCTTCCACCTCCAGGCGAATTTCTTCCATGTCTTGCCGGTTGATCGGTGCAGCAACGTCACCGATGGCTTCCGCCAGGGGGGTCGTCCACGCATAGCCCGAATCCTGGGCCACGGTGAGCCCACCGATGCTGGGCCCCGCCAAAACCTCGGGAGGGAAGGCCGCGTTCAACTCGTACGCTCCGATTTCCCAACGGCCGCGGATGATGCCGCGGGCGGGGAATTCGAGCCACGTGGTCCGGCGGCGGATCTCGATCTCCTGCTGGAAAGGAAGCCAGTAGCGCCCCTCGTGCAGCGCGTTCTCGAGCACGACGGTGATGTCCTCGAGCTGGGGTTCGCGGTAGGCCGCCCGCGTGAAACTGAATCGGAACCGCACCAGCTCTGCCGTCGCGGCGTCGACATAGAGCGTCCCGACCACCAGCGGGCGCCCGGGGTCCCGAGGCCGGGCGAGCACCTCGTGCACGGTAAGCTCCCCCTGCCCCGAGCGGATGCGGATCGAGTCTTGCAGCGCATAGTCGTACAGGGTGAGACCCTGGGGCGAGAGGGGATGGATCGCGTCACGAACCTCGTCTCCTTCGCCCAGTCGGATCAGGTGACCGAAGTTGTTCGTCACGATGCCGAGGTGGTCTCGGTGATAGCTGATGTCGGTCGGGAGGAAGGACCCGTCGCGCCAACCGAGAATGACCTGCTTGCTCCGTCCGGGTGCTCGCCAATACACTTCGACATCGAGTTCATCGGCCTTGACCAAGCGTGGGGGCTCCCGAAACCCGTCCCCAACTTGGGCGAGGAAGAAGACGAACCCGTGTGCCCGGGCGCGGTATGCCGTGAGGCCCGAATCAGCCTCGGTCTCGAGGCGTCGTTCAACCGCCCGCCGGACCAGAGTGGCGGCCTCGGGCGTGTTCCATTCCTGCGCGGGAAGTGGCGCCGCCAGGAGCGCGACGGCGAGCAGAAGCACTACGAGAGGCATCGCATGGGAATATCCGACGGAGGCATGGGCCGGGCAAGGCGATGGTGGCTCATGGCCGGTCTGTGCCTGGGGTGCGCGAGTGCCGCTCCACCGCCTAGCGCTCCGGCGGCGGCGGCGCCACGTCAGCCAACTCGCGTGCTCCCGCGCGACAGCGTGCTGGTTTTGGAGGCATGGGGAGCATCGCCCAACGATACGGTGGTCAGCTTCGCGCGACGTGCCGGCCGGGTCGTGATTCTCCGGCACGGCCCGCCGGACAACACGGTCTTCGCTGAACTGGCCGTCCCTCCGGATTCGGGGGCCGGCAGTCGGGATTCGCTCCGCGTGGCCGTCCGCCCGAGGCCGGGGCTCTACGGGGTGGACGTCGAGGCGAGTGGGCCGCTTGCCGGAGGTGCGACGCTGACCTTCAAATACCCGGTGCATTTCTCCCCGCCCGTCGCGATTCGCGGACGTTATGCGAGCCGCGCCGCGTTCGAGCGCGCGCTGGGGATTGGACGGGTGACTGATGACGGCCGCATCATTCTCCTGCCATCAACCCAACCGGCCTCAGACAACTTGGCAGCCCGGATCCCGGGCGCCGGCCGGTACTTGGTCGCGGCCCCCCGGTAGTGAACCCGGACCACGCCATGCCATCTCCCCCGACATCGGTCATGCACCTCGTTCGCGTCGATGGGAACGAGCGCTTTGACCTCACGCCAGGGAGGACCTACGTGGTGGGCCGGGGCGCGGCGAGTGACATCGCGCTCTACGACCCGACGATATCCCGCCGGCACGCCGAACTCTCGGTCCGTGAGGACGGGGCCACGATCACCGATTGCGAGAGCTCGAACGGTACGTTCGTCAACGGCGAGAGAATCCATCAGAGCAAGCTCGCGCCCGGCGACGCCGTCTGTTTTGGCAAGGTGGTGTGCCAGCTCCGCGCGGAGGACACGCCGGGTGCCGAACCGGCAGGCGGTGGCGCGGTACCAGCGCCCGGCGGGACCATCGTTCGTCAAGTCGCCGTCCACGGCGGAGTCGCGACCGGTCTTCCTGACCTCGAAGAGGGTCCATCCGGTCCGGGTCTGCTTCGGGTCGAGGGAAAGACGGACGAAGAACGGCTCGCCAAAAAGATGGCCCTGCTTCTGGGTGTTTCACAGAAGCTGGCCAGCGAGTTCGAACCCGCCAACCTCCTGGAATCCGTCGTAGACATGACCTTCGAGGTCATGAACGTCGATCGGGTGTCCGTCCTGCTCAGCGACCCGAGCACAGGGGAGTTGGTGCCCCGCGTGTCCAAGAGCCGTCTGGGCGACGGCAAGCTGCGCCACGTCCCGCGCTCAATCGCGCAAAAGGCGGTGCAGGAACGTGTCGCCATCATGACGGACAACGCGGCAGCCGATACGCGCTTCCAGGGCCAGTCCGTCCTGATGCAGAGCGTGCGCAGCGCAATGTGCACTCCGCTCATGGCCAGCGCCGATGAAGTTCTCGGCATCCTCTACGTCGACAGCCTCACAGCCACGGCGGCCTTCAGCGATGAAGACCTTCAGTTCCTGATCGGATTCAGTGGTATTGCGGCGGCGACGCTTCACCGATTGCGGGATGCCGAACGCGTGCGGCACGAGGCTCTCGTTCGATCCAATTTCGAGCGCTACTTCGCCCCGAACGTGGCGGCGGAGATCGCCGAGCAGCAGGAAGGCGCCGGGCCAGGCGGCGAGAAACGCCCCATCACGATCCTCTTCAGCGACATCCGCGGTTTCACGACGATGTCCGAAAGCATGACGCCCGACGCGATCGCTCAACTGCTCAGCGAGTACTTCACGGAGATGGTAGAAGTCATATTCGAGCACGGTGGGACTCTGGACAAGTTCGTCGGGGATGCGATCCTGGCACTGTGGGGCGCGCCGATCGCACGCGACGACGATGCCGACAGCGCGATGCGCGCCGCCAGGGCCATGCAGAGCTCAATCGAGGCCTTGAATGCAAAATGGGCCGCCGCCGGCCGGCCTACCATCGGCGTGGGGATCGGCATCAACTACGGCGAAGTCTTCGCGGGGAACATCGGCAGCCAACGGCGACTGGAATACACGGTCATCGGCGACGCGGTGAATGTGGCGTCCCGCCTCTGTACGCAGGCCGGCGCGGGCGAGGTCCTCCTCACCGAGCCATTCTATCAACGGCTTACTACCTCGCCGGAAGTCGAGCGCATCGACGCTATGCCGCTCAAGGGACGGGCACAGCCGATCGCGATTTACCGTGTGAAGTGATAGGGACGACCGGCCCGCGCCAGGAGTTCCGCCACGAGGCGAAGCGGAAGCCCCATCACGCTGAAGAAGTCTCCCTCGACCCGCTCCACTAGGACCGCACCAAACCCCTGGATACCGTAGGCACCGGCCTTGTCCATCGGCTCGCCGGTTTCGACGTAGGCGCGGAGAAAGGCTTCATCCGCAGGCAGGAAGGTCACCGCGGTCCGGTCACACGCTGAATAGAGCTTGCCACCCGCCTTCAGGGCCACTGCGGTCATGACCTGATGGGTCTTTCCTTGGAGCTTCAGGAGCATTTCGAGTGCTTGGGCTTCGTCACGCGGCTTCTCGAGCACCTCCTCGCCCAACACGACGATGGTGTCCGCACCCAACACGAGGTCGCCAGGCACACTCTCCGCCTTTTCCTTCGCCAGCCGAATCGCGTGTTCCTCGGGAGATTCCCCAGTCCGTCGCACTTCCTCGACAGCCGAGGGCTGGACCCGCACGGTAATTCCCAGCATTTCCAGGAGGTGTTTACGCCGTGGGGACCGGCTGGCAAGCACCAGGGTGTCCTGGCTCATGGCGAACGCTCCAGGATGAGGGTCACGGGCCCGTCGTTGTGGATCTCGACCTCCATCATCGCCCCAAACTCTCCCGTGGCCACTCCCACACCTCTCTCTCTGAGCGCTGCGATGAACCGCTCGTAGAGAGGCACCGCCACCTCGGGTCTGGCGGCGTGCACGAAGGACGGACGGCGGCCCTTTTGCACGTCGCCGTACAGCGTGAATTGAGACACGACGAGTATCTCTCCACCGACTTCGTCCAACGAGCGATTCATTTTCCCGGCGTCGTCAGCAAAGAGCCGGAGTCCGACCACTTTGTCGGCCATCCAATCGACTTCCGAGGAGCGATCATCCTGCTCGAATCCAACGAGCAGGCAGTAGCCGGTGCCGATGGCACCGGTGACTTGGCCGGCAACGACAACCGAAGCTTGGCGAACCCGTTGGAGTACGACGCGCATGGAGACTCCGATCTCAGGCACTGACTCGGGAACAAGATATCCCGTCCGCTGGAGTGAGTGTTACTGGAGGCTCACGATCTCCCGAACGCCGGTGATCAGCCGATCGACCTCATCCTCGGTGGTGTAGCAGGCAGCGCCGGCTCGCACGAGCCCATCGGGCGAGAGCCCCAGCCGCTCGACCACCGTCTGGGCGTAGAAGTCACCGTGCGAGGTGAACACCGCACGCTCAGCGAGGAGGCGCGTAACCTCTTCCGTCCCGCGACCGGCGACCGTGAACACCGCTGTGGCAGTGCGCGGGGTGCCTGGGGGCGGGCCATAGAGCGTGACACCGTCGATGGCCTCGAGTCCCTGCCACATCCGCCCCGCGAGCGCATTCTCGCGCTCGCTGAGTTTCGCAAACACCCGCGCGAGACGCTCGCGCTCAGAACCTGCCGCACCGCCGAGCGAGGCCAGCCACTCCACCGCGGCGGCCGCGCCCACGATGCCCTCGTGGTTGAGCGTGCCGGTCTCGAAACGCTCCGGCGCCGCCTGGCCCGCGGGAAGGAGCCGGGGAGCATCGACGCGATCGAGCAATGCCCGATGCCCCCAGAGCACTCCCAAGTGAGGGCCGTAGAACTTGTAGGGCGAGCACGCAAAGAAATCGGCGCCGAGGGCGTGGACATCGGGAAGGAGGTGGGGTGCATAGTGCACGCCGTCCACGTACACTAGCGCGCCGACGCCATGGGCGAGATCGGCGGCGCGCCGCACATCGCTAATGGTGCCGAGGGCGTTCGAGGCGGCCCCAATGGCCAACAGGGCCGTTCGCGACGTCACCTGCTGTTCCAGGTCGTCCCAATCGAGCTGCCCCGTCTCGGATGTCATTCTCGCTGTCCGGACCGTGACGGCGAAGTCCTTGGTCAACTCACGCCACGGGTCGACGTTGGCATGGTGATCTAGTTCGGTCACCACGAGTTCCGCGCCGACGGGGAACGATCGGGCGAGGGCCCGCGATGCGTGCAGCGTCAGCGTCGTCATGTTGGCCCCGAACACGACCTCGTCGGGATCAGCGCCCAGGAAATGGCCGAACGTGGTCCGCGCTTCTGCCAGGGCGGTGTCCGTCTCGGTGCTGGTCGGATAGCCCCAGTGGGTGTTGGCGTTGTGGTGGTGCAGATAGTCCGCCATCGCCGAGGTGACCGCCCGGGGAACTTGCGTGCCGCCGGGGCCATCGAAGTATGCGACTGGCTGGCCAAGGTGACGCCGGTCGAGGGCTGGAAAATCAGCGCGAATCTTCGAGACGGGCGCAAGGGACATGAGGATTCACTGGGAGAAGGGGCAGCAGTGCTGAGTGTCCCGAAGATACACGGGATACCGAGGCCGCGTGCGACATGCGGTGCGTCATATCAGGGGCCGAAGGACTGGGTGTTCGACTCCCGTGACGAGGTTGTACGAGGGTTGGGTTACTCGACCGTGACCGACTTGGCGAGATTACGCGGCTGATCGACGTTGCACCCGCGCCGGACCGCCACGTAATAGGCGAAGAGCTGGAGTGGCAGGCTGGTCAGGATCGGGGTCAGGAGGTCTACGGTGTCGGGGATCGGGAAGGTCTTGTCGGCCAAGCGTTCAATCTCGGCATCGCCTTCATTGACCAGCGCGATCACCTTGCCTCCGCGAGCCTTCACCTCTTCGATGTTCGACACGATCTTCGAGTGGACGCCGTCTTTCGGGGCGATGAACACGACCGGCATGTTCTCGTCGATGAGCGCGATGGGTCCATGCTTCATCTCCGCAGCCGGATAGCCCTCGGCGTGGATGTAGGAAATTTCCTTGAGCTTGAGCGCCCCCTCCAGCGCCACTGGGAAGTTCACCCCGCGACCCAGGTAGAGCACGTTACTGGAATCGAGGAACTCCTCGGCCAGTCGCTCCACGTCGGGGGCCCGGTCCAAGATCTGCTGGACCTTGTCCGGAAGCTCGCGCAGTGCCTGAATGAACTGACGGCCTTGTAGAATGCTCATGTCCTTGAGCCGCGCTAACCGGAGGGTGAATAGCGCGAGGGCTGCAATTTGGCTGGTAAATGCCTTGGTGCTCGCCACGCCGATTTCCGGCCCGGCGTGAAGGTAGGTGCCCCCTTCTACTTCTCGCGCAATAGTGGATCCCACCACGTTGACGAGGCCGAGGGTTCTGGCTCCGCGCGCCTTAGCCTCGCGAATGGCCGCGAGCGTGTCCGCTGTTTCGCCCGACTGGGAGATGCCGATGACCAGAGTCCGTTCGTCGATCACAGGGTTTCGATAGCGGAACTCCGACGCGTATTCGACCTCGACCGGCACGCGAGCCAATTCCTCGATCATGTACTCGCCGATGAGACTCGAGTGCCACGAGGTGCCGCAGGCGGTGATTACGATGCGGTCGATCCGCTTGAGCTCATCATCCGTCAGGTTGAGACCAAGCAGTCGTGCTGTCCCCTCGTCATCGAGCAAGTGGCCGCGAAGCGTGTTTCTGAGGCTCTCCGGCTGCTCGAAGATCTCCTTCAGCATGAAATGCTCGAAGCCACCCCGCTCGATCTTGGCGAGGTCCCATTCGATCTGGCTCACCGGCTTTTGGATTTCCGTCACTTGGAGGTCGCGCACGCGATAGCCATCGCGGGTCAGGACCACCATCTCTCCGTCATCGAGGTACACCACTGACCGCGTGTGCTCGAGGAGCGGAGAAGCATCGGACGCAACGAACCACTCATCAGTGCCCACGCCAACGATGAGGGGCGATCCCTTCCGGGCCGCCACCAGCACGTCCGGTTGCTGAGCCGAAATCACCGCGATGCCGTAGGCCCCGTCGACTTCCTTGAGTGCGGCGGCCACTGCCTCCTCGAGGTCGCCCTGAAACAGGGCGCCAATCAGATGCGCCAAAACCTCGGTGTCGGTATCGGACTCGAAGGTGTGCCCGATATTGACAAGCGCCGTCCGAATGGCGGTGGCGTTCTCAATGATCCCGTTGTGGATGACCGCGATATTGCCGTCTTGATCGGTGTGCGGATGGGCGTTGATCTCGGTAGGGGCCCCGTGGGTGGCCCAACGCGTGTGGGCAATGCCAAGTGTCCCGGATGGCACCCGGCCGACGAGAGCCTTTTCCAGGTTGGACAACTTGCCGGACGTCTTGATGACTTCGAGACCTCCCCCGTTGAGGAGGGCGATCCCAGCCGAGTCATAGCCGCGGTACTCGAGCCGCCGCAGGCCATCCAACAGCAAGTGACCTGCTTGCCTCGGGCCGATGTAGCCAACGATACCGCACATAGTCCTACTCCCTACTGCAGGGTCTCGCGACACAACGTCACGAGGTCTTCGGCTTCCGCCTGGGAAGGCGCCTCCGCGATAATCCGGACGACCGGCTCGGTGCCGGAGGGTCTCAGGTGAAGCCAGCGATCGGGCCAAGCCAGCCGCAGCCCGTCCCGCAGGTCGGATGTGGCGTCGACAAAACGATCGATCAACCGCCGGTACACAGGCTCTAAGCTGGGACCCCGAGCAAGCTTTGATTTCACGATATGATAGCGGGGTCCAGCCGCCACCAGCGCCGAGACCGTAGAGCCTTGTCGCGCAAGCAGATGCAAGATCAAGGCCACTCCCACAGGGGCATCTCGGCCAACATGGAGCGAAGGAAGGATCACTCCGCCGTTCCCTTCCCCACCGATTGCCGCCCCTTCTTCGACGATCGCCTGAGCTACGTTTGCCTCCCCCACTGGGGCTCGGACCATCCGGGCGCCCGACCCCTTGGCCGCGTCTTCCACCACCAGGCTGGTGGAGAGATTGGCGACGACCACCCGAGCATTCTCCATGTCAGACGGTGCCGATCCGTAGACAGCTTGCACCGCAAACGCGAGCGTGTAGTCCTCACCAATGGCACGGCCCAACTCGTCGACCAGGGCGAGCCGGTCGACATCCGGATCGACGGCAACTCCGACGTCCGCCTTCGACCTAAGAACCAATCGCTCCAGCTCGCCCAAGTGCTCAGGGATCGGCTCTGGCGGTCGCGGGAACTTCCCATCCGTCTCCAGATTAATGCCTACGACCGTGCAACCGAGCCGCTCCAGCAGCGCTGGCATCGCTGTCCCGCCAGCTCCACGGACACAATCTAGTGCCACGGTGAACCCTCGCCTCTGGATGGCCGGCACGTCGATCACGGGGAGTGCCATGACCTGATCGAGGTGGCGGGCTACGGCCTCGGTGTCTTCGACCACCTCCCCAACCTGGTCCCACGCCACTCGCTCAGGCCCCAGGTCGGCCAGCTCCCGGACCCGCGCCCCGACCTCGGCGTCGAGGAAGAGTCCGTCTGGCCCGATGAACTTGAGCGCGTTCCACTCGATCGGATTGTGACTCGCGGTCAGGACGAGACCGGCGCCAGCCTGGTGATGCTCCACGGCAAGCTGGACCGTTGGGGTGGGAACGAGTCCGACATCCAGAATCTGGACCCCGACAGACATGAGCCCGGCGCTGGCGGCCCTGACGAACATGGGCCCGCTGGTACGGGCATCCCGGCCCACGACTACCGTAGGGTTTCCCGCGGCCCGGGCCCAGGCCCCGAGGGCCGCGGCATGTCGGGCCACGAGTTCCGGAGTCAGGTCCAGGCCCACGATGCCACGCATGCCGGACACGCTTACTATCAGGCTATTGGACACGCTCGTGATCGACCCTCCATGGGAATCGTGAAATGTAGGTGGGCGGGACGGGCCAAACAACGGAAATCTTGCCGCAACCTCTTGCAGCCCATTACGTTCCAGGAACAGCTATCCGGCGGACTCATGACCCGAATCTCTCCAAGCGACCAGGCCCGCGCCTTCGACACCCGGGCGGTCCATGCAGGTCAGGAGCCAGATCCTCTGGCTGGCGCAGTTATGCCGCCCATTTATCAGACATCGACCTACGTCCAGGAGGGTTTGGGCCGGCACAAGGGCTACGAATATGCCCGCACGCAGAACCCGACCCGCGAGGCGTTGGAGCGGAATATCGCCAGCCTCGAGGGCGGCGTGCACGGCCTGGCATACGCCTCAGGGCTCGCGGCCCTGGACACGACCCTCAAGCTCCTGAGGGCGGGCGACCACGTCGTCTCCGGCCAAAACGTGTACGGCGGAAGCCACCGCCTCATGGAGCAGATCTACTCCGAACTCGGGCTCACATTTTCGTTCGTCGACATGCGAGACCTCGGGAACGTAGAGCGCGCCCTCACACCGAAGACGCGAATGATCTTCTGCGAGACGCCGACCAACCCGATGATGCATTTGACCGATCTGCGCGCGCTCGGCGATCTGGCGCAAGCCCGGGGCTATCTCTTCGTGGTCGACAACACCTTCGCGTCCCCCTACTTCCAGCGTCCGCTGACCGACGGCGCAGATATCGTTCTCCACAGCACGACGAAATACCTCAACGGCCATAGCGATATGGTGGGCGGACTCTTGGTAACGTCTCGTGATGATGTCGCCGAGCGGCTTGCCTTTATCCAGAACGCGGCGGGCGCGGTGCCGGGCCCGCTCGATTGCTGGCTTGCACTCAGGGGCATCAAGACCTTGCCGCTGAGAATGGAACGCCACGACCAAAACGGGCGGCACATTGCGGAGTGGCTCAGCCACCAGCCGGACATCGCCAAGGTGTATTACCCCGGGCTCCCGTCGCATCCGCAACACGATCTGGCCAAGCGACAGATGTTCGGCTTCGGCGGGATGATCTCGTTCGACCTGGGCGACCCGGCGCGCGCCAAGCGCTTCGCGGAGAGCACCAGAGTCTTCAGCCTGGCGGAGTCGCTCGGCGGGGTGGAGAGCCTGATCGGCCACCCGGCCTCGATGACCCACGCATCGGTCCCACTTGCCATCAGGGAGAGTCTAGGGTTGACCGACAGCCTGCTCCGATTGAGCTGCGGTATTGAGGACCCGCAAGACCTGATAGACGACCTCGACCACGCCCTAGCGGCCACCAAGAAGGCGGCCTAGGGGCCTGTTCGTCTCATTTTGAAACCCGGACCCCGCCCCCCCGTAGGGCGGGGTATCCCCTACGCGAGAGTCAGATATGTCCAACCCTCCTGCGCTTCGGACGCGGAAAGCGTTCTCCGAGATCTCGGCCGTCAGCTGGGAGCACCCAGCGGATCGCGCGGCCCTCCAAACCCTCCGCGCCGTCCCTGGATTCGACGATATAGTCCGCAAGATCATCGGAATATTGGGCGGTGAGCGCGGCATCCGATTGCTGTTCCAAGGCAATGCCGTCCGGGCCGGTACGAATCAGTTCCCCAAAGTCCACGCACTCCACGTGGAAGTCGCCGCCACGTTCGACTGGCCCACGGTGCCGGAGCTGTACGTGTCGCAGACGCCGGTGTTCAATGCCGGTGCGTTCGGCGTCGATGATCCGTTCATCGTCATGCACAGCGCCGCGCTCGAGATGCTGGATGACGAGGAACTGCTCGTGTTGCTCGCCCACGAAATGGGACACGTGGTGAGTGGTCACGCGCTGTATCGCACCATCGCCGAGATCATCCTGGCAGTGAGCTTCTCGGCGCTGCCCATCCTCGCCGGAATTGCGCTCCTGCCCATCCGGCTCGCGATCCTCGAGTGGCACCGGAAATCGGAGCTGTCCAGCGACCGCGCCGGACTTCTCGGAAGCCAGGACATCTTGGCGTCCCAGCGGCTGTTCATGAAGATGGCGGGCGGCACACGTGGACAAATCCGCCAGGGCGAGATGGACTTGAATGCGTTCATGGCACAAGCCAACGAATATCGAGCCGCGAACGAAGGCTTCGATTTTCTGTACAAGATCCTCAATACCCTCGCGTTGACCCATCCGATGAATACGGTTCGCGCCGCCGAACTGCAGCAGTGGGTTGTCGGAGGAGAGTACGACCGGATCCTGCGCGGGGAGTACACCAAGCGCGGAGCCGAGGCCAAGGAGCGCTCGATTAAGGACGACATATCCGAGGCCGGGACCCATTACGCCGGTGAGGCGCGCGAGGTGGCGTCGCAAGTGGTAGACGCGGCCAAGCGCGCCGCGGACAAGGTGGGAGAGGCCTTCCGGAAGGCGCGCGACGACAAGTGAGAATTCTGGTCGTTGGAGGCGGAGGGAGGGAGCACGCCCTCCTGTGGACGCTCCGCCGCGAAGATCCAACGGCCGAATTCTTCTCCGCCCCCGGCAATCCGGGTACCGCATCAATCGGCACCAACCTCCCGATTGCCGCCGACGATTTGGCCGGTCTGGCGCAGGCGGTGGGGCATTCGGACATCGACCTGACCATCATCGGGCCCGAGGCACCTCTCGCGGGCGGGCTGGCCGACCGGCTCCGCGCCGAGGGGAGAGCCGTATTCGGTCCGGCGGCAGCCGCGGCACAACTCGAGGCATCCAAGGCGTTTTCGAAGGAGGTCATGCGGCGGGCCGACGTGCCAACCGCCGACGCGCGGACTTTCTCCTCGGTTGACCCTGCCCTCGCACATATCCGCACGCATCCGGAACCCCTCGTGGTCAAGGCGTCCGGGCTTGCCGCCGGCAAGGGGGTCATCGTCTGCGAGACCCGGGCCGACGCCATGCACGCGGTGCAATCCATCCTGACCGACCGGCGCTTCGGCGACGCCGGAAGCCAGGTGTTGGTGGAGCGTTTCCTCGAAGGCGAAGAGACTTCGATTCTGGCCGTGACCGATGGCGAAGACGTGGTGTTGCTTCCCCCGTCGCAAGATCACAAGCGAAAGGATGAGGGGGACACGGGACCAAACACCGGCGGCATGGGGGCGTACAGTCCCGTTTCGATCGTGACGCCGGAGCTTCTCGCGCGGGTTCGAGAAGAGATCCTCGCGCCGACGCTGCTCGAGATGCGTCGAGCCGGGGCGCGGTTCACCGGAATACTTTACGCCGGCCTCATGATCGATACGGCCGGAAACCCCTGGGTAGTGGAATTCAACTGCCGCTTCGGTGACCCGGAGGCCCAGGTGGTCCTGCCGCTCTTGCGAGGAGGACTCACCGAGTGCCTCGCCGGCGTGGCCCGTGGCCAGCCACCGACTCCCATCCCGGCGCGGTCCGACGCCGCGTCGGTCACCACCGTGCTGGCAGCCCGGGGCTATCCCGAGCGACCTGAGAAGGGAGCGGAGATTGTCATCCCGGACGATCTCCATCCAGATGTGATCGTGTTCCACGCCGGCACCAAACGCGACGAGGCGGGGACTCTGCGCGTGAGTGGTGGCCGAGTGCTCAACGTGACTGCGGTAGCATCGGATGTCGATGAGGCGGGGCGACTTTCTCGCGAAGCAGCAGAGCGGATCACATTCGACGGCAAGCACTACCGGCGGGATATCGGTTGGCGCGAGGCGGAGCGCATCGCCCAAGCGAGATAGCCATGCCGGAGCTGCCGGAAGTCGAGACCATCGTTCGCGAAGTACGGCCCGCGTTGGTCGGCCGAACCATTCGCCGGGTTGCGTTGTCGCACGATGACATCCTGAGGGGAGTGAGCCGGCGGCGCCTCCAACGGTCAATGCGTGGCGCTTCCATCCGGGGCGTCGCCCGGCGCGCGAAGCACGCGATCATCGACCTTGGCGCACATCACCTCGTTATCCAGCCGGGAATGACCGGGTCACTCATGGTGTACGACCGCCCGCTCACCCCGGATGAGGTTCGCTACGCCGTGCTCAGAGCACCGCTCGACAACGGCCAGGAGTTGGTCTATCGCGACGTCCGCCGCATCGGGAGGATCCATCTGCTGGATCATGAGGCCTTCGACGAGTACTCGGCCGCGCTCGGCCCCGAACCGCTCGCGGCGGCCTTTGACGACGCGGCTTTGTCCAATGCGCTTGCCGGAACCAGGCAGGCCATCAAGAAAGTGATCATGGATCAGCGACGGATCGCCGGCATAGGGAACATCTACGCCAACGAGGCCCTATTCGCCGCCGGGATCGACCCGTCCAAACCGGCCAACAGACTCACGCCGGAACATCGTGGCCGGCTCCGGCGGGACCTGCAGCGGATTCTAGAGGCCGCGGTCGCGTCCAGTGGAACGACGGTGCGCGACTACCGGACCGGAACGGGGCAGCCGGGCAGGTACCAGTTCGAGTTGCTGGTATACGGGCGGCAGGGCGAGCCCTGCCGTGCGTGCGGCACACGGCTGACCGGGACCCATGAGATCGATGGCCGTATGACGGTGTTCTGCCACCGTTGCCAATCCTGAGCGGAGGAGCCTTGCACCGGGCAACCGCACTTCCCCTCCCGACGACCGATCTGACCGCGCTCCGGCGGCGCGTTGCTCTGCTCGCTGAGAACCGGCCCGCGGTGTATCGCATGACGGACGCGAGCGGCAGGACCATCTATGTCGGGAAGGCCAAGAGGCTTCGCACCCGTCTCCTGTCGTATTTCCGAGCTCACTACCCAGAGGAGAAGGCCAGTCGTATCCTGCACGCCGCTGCCGACATCACGTGGCAGTACGTGCCGAGTGACTTTGCCGCCTACCTCGGCGAGCTGCGACAGATCCGTCGCCATCGGCCCGTCTTCAATGTCAAACTCAACCGGGCGCGGCGGGCCGTGTTCATCAAGGTAGTGGACGGGCCGGCGCCGAAGCTCTCGTGGGGCGCCTGCCGAAACGTGGGAACGGAACGTTGCTATGGGCCCTTCTCGTCGTCTGGTCGGGTCGCCGACGCAGTCCGCGCCTTGAACGACCTGCTCGGACTACGCGATTGCCGCGCCGCCATGCCGATGGTATTCGCCGAGCAAGGCGACCTGTTCGACAGCGGCCGGCGGGCGGCCTGTATCCGGCACGAACTCGGTTTCTGCGGCGGCCCTTGCGCCGGATTCGTGACGGAGGCAGCCTATCGAGTCCAGATAGACACCGCGGTCGCGTTCCTCGAGGGGCGAACGATCCAGCCGATCGACCGCGTCATCGCGGCGATGCAGGAGGCGGGTGAGCAGGAGGAATTCGAGCGGGCGGCGAAGTGGCGAGAGAGATTCGAGGCGCTCGAGTGGCTCTTCGCGGCCGGCAACAAGGGCCGTGCCGCCATCGATCTACTCACCTTCATATATCATGATCCTGGGACTTTCGGCGACGACCGCGCCTACCTCATCCGTCAGGGTATCATACGGGCGTGTTTCCCTTTTCCGACGACTCCGATCGAGCAAGAGGCGTTCCGCGGAGTGGTGGCGGAGGAGTTCGCTCGTCCCGCTCCCATGACCGGGGCACTGCCACCGGACTCCATCGACGAGGTGCTCCTCGTGATGTCTTGGTTTCGGCGCCATCCGCAGGCACTGCGTCGCACCACGCCTCCGGAGGAGTGGCTGGCCTGAGCCTCGAAGCAGGCGTTAGACCGTCCGGTCCAGGGGCACGACCCTCGCTCGTGGTGGAATCCCCGGCTCCAACTCCATGATCCCAACCGACGGTTGAAGATCGAACCGGCGTGGCCCCGCCGCCCCGGGGTTCATGACCGTCACCACGGAGTCGACGATCGTCAGAAGCGGCCGGTGGGTGTGGCCGAAGAGGATGATCTCCGCTTCGGGGTAGGATCGATTCAGCTTCTCGGGTGTCGGGACGCCGAAAGCGTCGCCGTGAGTGAGCAGGAGCCGGAATCCGTCGACGTCGATGTCGACCACGTCGGGCAGCCGGTCGCGGAGTGCAAAGCCGTCCGTATTGCCGTACACGGCGGTAACCGGAGCGATCGCTTCCAGATCGGTCAGGATTTCGAGCGACCCAATGTCACCTGCATGGAAGATCCGGTCGACCTGGTCGAAGACGGGAAAGACCTCGGGGCGTAACAAACCGTGGGTATCCGCGATGATCCCGAGACGCACTCACCCGGCTCCGACTCCGCCCCCGCCCCCCCAGCGCTGAGCGATCTCGATATCGAGGGCGAGGTGGTCGAGGATGCGCTGAACGATGAAATCCACCAGTTCCTCGACCCGGGTGGGACGATGGTAGAACCCTGGCGCCGCCGGCAGGACGATGGCACCGGCCTCGGTCACCCGAGTCAGATTCCTGAGATGGACCAGCGAAAGTGGGGTTTCGCGCGGAACGAGGATGAGTTTCCGGCGTTCCTTGAGCGTCACGTCGGCGGCTCGCTCGATGAGCGAACGGCTGCTCCCTTGGGCGATGGCGGACACCGTTCCCATCGAGCAGGGACAGATCACCATCCCCGCCGTCTTCTGGGAGCCCGAGGCCGGGAGGGCCCCGCGGTCGGCGTCTTGAAACTCACGCACCGAGGTCCAATCCCCGCCGGTGGCTCGGGCGAGCGCTGCCATATCATCGAGCCGACACTCCTCTTTCAAGAGCCGCGTGCCGTGCCCAGAGACGATGAGCCACACCGAAACCCGCTTGATCGCCAAGACCTCGAGCAGACGAACAGCATACGGTGCGCCCGATGCACCGGTCATGGCGAGAACGACGGGAGGGTTCACTGGCCTCTCCGGTTCGGGGTGGGCGATTTGAGCGGGTGCTTCGGCGCAGACCGCGGCGGTACCCGAGCGGGCCGGTGGCGCGACTTGGAATCGGGCCGAGCGGCGCGGCCTCGAATGCGGCGTTTCTTCCTGGTTTTCGACACGTCAGGCTACTCGATCCACCAAGGCGAACAAGAACAGGATAACGGAAATGACCCCATTCATAGTAAAGAAAGCGGCGTTCAGCCGCGAGAGATCGCCGGGCTTGACCAGCTGATGCTCATAGGCCAGGATGACGGCGGCCACGGCGACCCCAAGCAGGAACCAGGTCCCGAAGCCGGCCCCCAATCCGAACAGAGCCACGGCGGGAATCGTGACACCGTGCAATAGCTTGGCGAACAGAATGCTGCGCCGTTCCCCAAACCGGACCACCAGACTCTTGAGGCCCGCCTTCCGGTCAAACTCCTCGTCTGGGAGGGCATAGAAGATATCGAACCCAGCCACCCACGTCGCGACACCAGCGGTGATGGCCAGGAGCACCCAGCCAGGGTCGCTCCAGCTACCGGTGACCGCCAGATATCCTCCTACGGGGGCTATCGCGAGGCTCATCCCGAGCCAGAGGTGAGTCCACCACGTAAACCGCTTGGCCAGGCTATAGGCCAAGATCCATCCAAGTGCGAGCGGCGCAAGCGTCATGCAAAGCGGGTTGAGGAGTGCCGCGCTCCCGAGGAATAGGGCTGCCGCAACCACGACTGAGATCCACGCCTGCCGGAGTGTCAGCGCCCCCCGGGGCAGCTCTCGCCCTCTCGTCCTCGGATTGGCCGCGTCGTACTCCCGATCGGCGATACGATTGAATCCCATGGCCACCCATCGTGCGGCCGTGAAGGCAATGATCACCAGCACGACCATGCGGGCTGTCACTGGGGCCCGTATGGACGCCGCCAACACACCGATCAACGCGAACGGCAATGCGAAGACGGTGTGCGGGAGCTTGACGAAGTTGAGATAGCGGGCGAAGAGAGAGTGTCCGGCGAGGGTCTGCCCTTCGCGCTGTGCAGTCACGAGAGGCGGATGCCGAGCGACGGCCAGAGCGTATCGATGGCGGCCTTGGTGTCGGCATCCATTTCGATTCGCTCGGGCCACTCCCGCTCGAATCCTTCTTCCTTCCACTTCCGCGTCGCGTCAATGCCCATTTTCGTACCAAAGGTGAAGCCCCGGCTCGCATGGTCGAGCACATCCACCGGACCGGGAGTGAACCGTACGTCTCGTTCCGGGTCGATGTTGTTCAGGGCAACCCACCACGCCTCTTCGGGATCGCGCACGTTTACTTCGCGGTCGACCACGATGATGACCTTGGCCAGCGACATGAGCCCCTGGCCCCACAACGCGTTCATCACTTTGTAGGCCTGTCCCGGATACTGCTTGTCGATGGAGACGAACACGAGATTGTGAAAGATCCCGGGCGCCGGCATGTGGTAGTCGACGATTTCCGGAACAGTGAGGCGCAGGAGCGGCAGGAAAATCCGCTCGGTTGCATGGCCCAGGTAGTAGTCCTCCATCGGCGGCCGGCCCACCAACGTGGCGGGATACACCGGGCTCTTCTGCATGGTCACCGCGGTCACGTGCACCTTGGGATAGTAGTCCGCTAAGGAGTAGAACCCCGTGTGATCGCCGAACGGCCCTTCCAGCACCAAGTCCTCGGCGGGGTCGATGTAGCCCTCGAGCACGATCTCGGCCTGGGCCGGGACTTCGAGATCACAGGTGACCGCCCTTGCCAACTCGACGGGCGCCTTCCGGAGGAACCCCGCGAAGATGAACTCGTCGATGGTCGGCGGCAGCGGGGCTGTCGCGGCGTAGATGCTTGCCGGGTCGCCCCCCAACGCGATCACGACCGGCATCGTTTCTCCGCGGGCCGCCATCTCACGCCAGTGCGCTGCCCCCACCTTGTGCCGCTGCCAGTGCATGGCCAGCGTGTCGCGGCCCAAGACTTGGACGCGATACATTCCCACATTCCGAATGCCGCGACTCGGGTCGTTGGTGATGACCATCGGTAAGGTGATATAGCGACCCGCGTCCTTGGGCCATGTGACCAAGAAGGGAATATCGTCCAGGTTCACCTCGGTACCGCGGAGGACGATATCCTGACACCGAGGAGTCCCTCCCTTGGTGCGGGGCGGGAACTTGGCAATCTCGGCGAGCTTGGGGAGCATGGAGAGCTTCCCAAACAGCCCTTCAGGCACTTTCAGGTTGAGGAGGTCGGCAATGCGATCTCCGATCGCATCCAGATTGTCGACCCCAAGGGCCAAGCACATGCGGCTCATCGAGCCGAAGATGTTGATGGCCACGGGGTAGCGACTGGTCTCTCCGTTTTCCAGCGTCACCCGATCGAACAGGAGCGCCGGCCCTCCTCCCGCACTCTTCATGGCGCGATCGGCGATCTCCGCGACTTCGAGCCGCGCGCGCACCGGTTGGGAGATCCGCACCAACTCGCCGGAGCGGTCGACTGCCTCGAGAAAATCGCGAAGGTTATCGTGTGGCATCAATCGCTCGATCGGTGGTGAGCAGGTGCAGTCGGGACATTCCCACCAGCACGGCGCACGGTGTCACGAAGCACTGCCTTTCCTCGTCCCCACGTGGAGTGCCGTCACACCACCCAGGAAGCGAATAAAAGATACGTCCGTGAATCCCGCTTCTTCCATACGACGCGCCAGTTCCGGGGGAGAGGGGAAGTGGAGCGCCGACTCTGGTAACCAGCTATACGCGGTCCTATGTTTCGAGATGATGCGGCCGATGATAGGCAGGACGTGCTCGGAATACATCCGATAGAGCCCCCGCAATGGCTGCCGGGGCGGGACGCTCATCTCCACGATCGTGAGCCGGGCGCCCGGTTTCAAGACCCTGGCCGCTTCCACCAGCCCGGCATCGAGATCGACCAGATTTCGGACGCCCCATCCGACCATCGCTCCGTCGAAGATCGCGCTTGAGAATGGTAGCTCGATCGCGTCGGCTGCGACTGGCTTCAGTTGGGTCGACTTGCTCCGGCCCAGCTCGAGCATGCGGCGGACGAAGTCAGCTCCAACGATCTGTCCGCGAAACCCAGACTGGTGTGAGAGGATCGCCCCGAAGTCCATCGTGCCGGCGCACAGATCGATGTACCGTCCCTCTGGGGCACGTTCCCATCCCAGCCGTTGGACCGCGACCCGGCGCCAACGCAGGTCCAGGCGAAAGCTGATGATGCGATTCAATCGATCGTACGTCGGCGCGATCGCACCAAACATCTGGCGGACGTATGCCCGTTTTTCCGGGCCGCCCGTGACCGGCAACTCTCGACCCGCGTCGCGCATGGGCGCGGAAGCTAGTGGCTCGCTCATGGCGGGGGCAACCGATGGACCCGCCGGTGGCTGACCCACAACAGAACCTGCGCGACGCCACCGATCAAGAGGTGGTCGCCCAGGCCCGGCTCGGGCGTGAAGCCGCGTATCGTGAATTGGTGCGGCGGTACGAACGTCCCATCTTCTCCCTCATTTATCGCATGGTCCGGGACCGGGAACTTGCCGAAGATCTGTCGCAAGAGACCTTCGTCAAGGCCCTCAAGGCGGTCCGCTCCTATCGGCCGGAATACAAATTCAGTTCGTGGATCTTCAAGATCGCCAACAACGCCGCCATCGACCACCTCCGCAAACGAGAACTCGCGACGCTTTCGATCGAGGGGTCGCCCCATGCGCGCACTCCAGACGCCATGGAGGCCACCGCGCTCCAGATCGGGGGCCGGCTGCCGGGGCCGCTGGATC
Organism: Gemmatimonadales bacterium; assembly: GCA_013003805.1. Classification (GTDB taxonomy): domain Bacteria; phylum Gemmatimonadota; class Gemmatimonadetes; order Gemmatimonadales; family GWC2-71-9; genus JABDII01. The sequence continues at coordinate 941 of JABDII010000312.1, read as the reverse complement.
AGCTCGAAGCTCGCGAGCTTGGCGGAGCGATCGAGGAGGCCATCAGCCACCTCCGTCCCGAGTACCGATCCTGCATCCTACTCCGCCATGTCGAGGGCCGACCGTATGAGGAGATCGCCGAGATCTTGGGGCTCCCGCTGGGGACGGTCAAGACCTACATCCACCGTGCCAGGCACGAACTGAGGAAGGCGCTGGCCCATCTTCGCGAATGAAACTTTCACAAAACCGAGACCGTAAGAGGGGCGAGCTATGAAAGAACACACTCCGACTCACCTGTCACTCGAAGAGGTCGATGCTTGGCTCGACGGGAGCCTCCCGGAGACCAGGCAAACCCATATCGAGAGCTGCTTCGAGTGCCGCACGCTCACCCGGGCCGAGCGGGTGCTGGTCCGCCGCCTCGAAGCCGTGGAGCGGTTGGCGCCCAGCCCTGCCTTTGCGGAAGGGGTCATGGCTCGCCTCGACCTGCCCGATCCGTTCGCTCTTCGCACCGCCTATCGCTTCTGGGATCGCGTCAAGGCGAGCCGCCGAACGTTGGCCATCGCGGCCTCGATCATGGTGGTGCTGGGACTCTCCATGGGTGGCAGCGTCGCGTGGTCGTTGTCCCACCCTGAAACATTGTCCTCATGGGGATCGTGGCTCACCGCCCAGGCCAGCTCGTGGTTCTGGGTTGGGCTCCGCGGAGCCGTCTCGAACCTGCTCGAGCATCCGTGGTACGACACCCTCAAACACCTGGTTGGCACCCCCGGACGCATCGCCGCGTTCTCCGCCATCAATATGGCGGTCTATGTCGGCTGCGTATTGTTGATGAAGCGCCTCCTGGCGTTTCCCGGCCAACGGGTGATCCATGCGCGGTCGTAGCCTTCTCGCCCTCGGGGTCCTGCTCTCTCCAGTTTGTTCAGCACCCGCGTACGGGGGGGGGCCTGATCGCACCGAGGCCGAGA
>JABDII010000303.1 GCA_013003805.1 Gemmatimonadales bacterium | reverse complement strand
GGTTGCGATTGTGCGTGAGTCATCACGAATAAGTTGGCGCCCGGCGAGGAAATCGCAAACTCCACCCACAGCCCCGCCTGCCCGACATGACTCGCTCGCCATAATCCACCTAGATTGCTGCCCCATGCACGCCTCGGACAGCCTTCATAGCGACCGAAGCCGCATCGCGTCGGGCCACATGGCCCTCGCCGCGGCGCAGGTGGGCTTTGGGCTCTTCCCGGTGTTCGGGACACTGGTCTTCGCCGCGGGAGGCGTCTCGCCGCTGGGGGTGGGAAGCTGGCGGATCGGGGCCGGGGCTCTGATCCTCGGCGCCATCACATTCGCGATCCACGGGCGCGCCGCACTGCCGGATCGCAAAGACATCCCGCGACTGTTGTGGTGCGCGCTCTTGGGAGTGGTGGTCAATCAGGGGCTGTTCTTGGTAGGGCTTTCCCGATCGACCCCGATGAATGCCGGGTTGGTGATGTCGATGATCCCGGTCTTTACCTTCGCTATCGCTGCCGCCGTCAGGCAGGAACGATTCAGTGCGCTCCGCGCGGCGGGCGTCCTGATCGCGCTCACGGGAATGGTACCGCTCTTGTTCGGAAACGGCGGGGGGACCCGGATCCTGGCCCAGTACGGTCCGGGCAACCTGCTCATGGTGGGAAACGCGCTGTCCTATTCGATATATCTGGTGATCTCGAAGCCGCTCACTCGACGCTACCCGGCTCTGGTCATCCTCGCCTGGAACTACCTGCTGTCGCTGCTCGCGCTACCGTATTTCGCGGCCGGGGAAAAGCTCTTACCCGACCCGGGGTTCACGGCCGCCTGGTGGTCCCTGGCGTACATCATCGCGTTCCCGACTGTCATCAGCTACCTGTTGGCCATGTTCGGCTTGGCACGGGTGCGTGCGTCGACCACTGCGATCTACGTCTACAGCCAGCCTCTCATCGCCGGGGTGGCCAGCTGGTTCGCCTTCGGCGAGGAGCCCACGGCCGCCATGCTCGTCGCCGCCGTCGCGCTGTTCATTGGGATCTGGCTCGTGGCGCGGAGACCTCCCCACCCCGAGCTTCCGGTTCCCAAGGGCGCCTAACCCTATTCCTCGATCGTGCCGTCGACCACGCGGATACGGTGATCACCCCGTGCGCTCACCGCCGTGAACGAAAAGCCACGGTCGGTCTGCTGGTAGTTCTCGATGGACGAAAGGGCGCGGAGAATCGAACGGCTGCCGACGGGGTCCCATTCCTCCACGTCGGATAGCGAGAGCCGCGACGGGTACTGACCCTCATCCGCGTACATCATCTGCAGGTAGATCACGAGGTGACGACACGCCGCCCGTGCCTGCGCCCGCTCCGCCTGGGAGTACGCGGCACCGACGTGGCCGGCGCCATCGAGTATCGTCTCCACTTGCTCCCTCTGGACCCGTGTCAGGTCCCGCTCGAGCAGGAGACGCGCCACCGCGCCACTCTCCTCCCATCGCTGACGCACCATGAGCCATTGTGCCTTGCCGAGGTAGAAGTCAAATGCAAGGTGCTCCTTCGCGCTCTCGCCACCAGATGTCTCCGGCAAGTGGGTCGCGAGATCCTCGAGCATGGCCTCGGCACGATCGAAGTCGCCCTCGCGCGCCAGCTCACGCGCCGCGTGATAGCGGCCATCGGCGAGTGAACGGAGGCGTTCGATCTCGCCTTCGACCTCGGTAACGATCTCGTACGCGCTGTTTGCCTTCATGAATTCGCTGAGGCGAGCGGCCGATGCGCCCGGGAGCTCTTCGTCCATGGTCTCGAGTAGAGCCCTGAATTCCGCGTCGACTTCGGGCGGCGTGGGTTGGGACTTCGAGCAGCCGACCATGGCGACCGACACAACCAGGATGAAGCTGAGTGCGCGCATCGAGATTCTCCTTGTTCGGACCGAAGACGCCACTAGGTGGGCAATTTCTGCGCCACACGTAGTTTCAGGCTCACTTCACCCAGCCTTCACGCGGCAAACCACAAGCTGTAGGGTATTGGGCTTCACTCTCACACAAAACGGCGGGGCCGGTGACGCCTTGGTGCCGGCCCGACGGAGGTGCCATGCTGACGTTGAGCGCCATCAAGGCCGATGTCGGAAGCATCGGCGGCCACACCAGACCATCCAACCGCATGATGCGCGCGGCACGGGAGCGGCTCACCGATGCCAAGGCACGCGGCCTGGTCCTAGATTTCGATCTGACGCACACGGGCGACGACATTTGCCTGCTCATGGTCCATCGCCATGGCAGCGCCAGCCCCCAGATCCACGACTTCGCGTGGGAGGTCTTCACGGCCGCCACGGTCATCGCCCAGGAGGAGGGGCTCTACGGCGCCGGCCAGGATCTCTTGAAGGACGCGCCGTCGGGCAACGTGCGAGGCGCGGGGCCCGGGGTCGCGGAGATCACGTTCGATGAGACCGCGAAGGAACGGCCGGCCGAGCCGTTTTTGGTGTTCACCGCCGACAAGTGCGGCCCGGGCGCGTTCAACTTCCCGCTCTGGACGGTGTTCACCAGCCCGCTCTATTGCGCCGGACTCATGCTGCCCCAGATGAAGCCGGGGTTCCGCTTCACGGTCATCGACATGGAACACGCGGGCGGCGATCGCATCGTCGCGCTCGACGCTCCCGAGCAGCACATCGATCTTGCCGTGTTATTGCGGGACGAGAACCGATTCGGGATTCAGGCGATTCACTCTCGGCGCTACCCGCATCAGCAGGTCGTCGCGGTCTCGACCGACCGGCTGCACACGATCGCCGGCGAGTACAAGGGCAAGGACGACCCGGTGGCCATCATCCGGTCTCAGGGCGCCTTCCCCGCTCCCGAGGAGATCGTGAGCCCGTACTTCACCGCCCACTACGTGGCGGGCGACGCCCGGGGCAGCCATCACATGCCGCTCATGCCGGCGCCGATCAACACCGCCATCACCGGCGCATATTGCCTCCCGCTGGTGGCCTGCATGGCCTATTCGGTCACCGCTGACGGGACGCTGTCCGATCCGGTGGACGTGTTCGACAACCCGGTGTGGGACTCGACGCGGCTCAAGGCCCAGGAAAAGGGCGAGGAGATGCGCCGGCAGGGATTCATGGGCCCCGCGATGCTGCCGATCCAGGAACTCGAATACAGCGCGTTCCGAAACACCCTGGCGGAACTGGAAGATCAGTTCAAGATCGTGGAGCCATTCGGCCCGGAGCTCGCCGCCACGGAGTAGGATCGCCTATCCAGAGCGGGATATACCTCAAGAAAAGGAGCCGGGACGTTCCCGGCTCCTTTCATTTGAGACTCGGCCTCTATCACTCACCCGTCGATCACCACTCCCACTATCCTGAGCGGCCCGCCGCTGCCCCCGGCAATCTTCATGGGGAGTGCCACGACATACGCTCCCGTTGCAGGCATGCGCTCGAGCGCGGCCACGTTTTCGAATGCCGGGATGTTCTCGGCATAGAGGATCCGATGGCTCTCGTACAGGGTCGACTGGCCGTAATCAATACTCGGCGTATCGATTCCCAGGGCATCGATCCGCCGATTCTCGACCAACCAGCGGGCCGCATCGGGATGGAGCCCCGGGAAGTGCAACTCCGGGACGGCGGCCGGGCCGGTGAGCGCCGTGCCCAGGTACCGCTCGGGGTCGGTCCAGTGCGCGCCCCACCCAGTCCGCAGCAGAAGCACTGCGCCGTCCGGAATCGGGCCGTGCTCCGCTTCCCACGCCTCGAGATCGGCCGCGCTCACCTGATAGTCGGAATCCGACGTTGCGGCGTCGCTCACGTCCACCACCACCGCAGCCCCAATCAACCGATCAATTGGTATTTGATCGGCGGTGTGCCTTCCCTCGGAAAAGTGGACCGGCGCATCGAGGTGGGTACCGCCGTGCTCCGCCATGCAGAAGTTATTGGCGGCATAGTAATACCCGCCCTCGGTCATTCCCGCCGCAACCACTTCCAACTCGAACCGTTCGGCCGTCGGCCAAAACACTGCGCGGTCGTCGTAGGCGTAGCTCAGATCCACCCACGTGGCGCCTTCACCCGAGAACAGTGCGGCCAGCGTGTCAGTGGCGGCCGGCTCTGCGGGCCTGCATCCGAGTGTCACCAGTGCCACAGCTACCAGGCAGAGAGCCACGCGTTGCATGACGGACCTCCGGACTTACGTATTACTCGTCTTCGCCGGCGAGCACGGTGATCTGGTCGCGACGGACTTGCAGCTCCACCGGGGTGCCATAGGCCACGTCAGGGATGAACCCCGTGATGACTTCCACAGTGGAGGGATCCTGATGGTGGTCAGGCTTGGTCTCGGGGTGAGGGTAGTACACGAACCCGCGATACGTCTTTTCAGCCAAGGTCACTCGACACGGCGCGAAGGAAAAGTCCTCTGCCGGCGCCTGGCCCGACCATTTGACCTGCCGGAAGGTGTGCTCGGGGTACTTGAGCGCGAACGAGAGCGGGTGTATGGAAATGTTGAGGGTCGCGGGGTAGAAGGTCGAGAAATCGAGCCCGAGCTCCCGAAAGAAGGGCAGCTGGGTCGTGATGGTGCCTTCCGGGTATGGGCTCTCATCGCTCATGCCCGACGCCACGCCATAGCCCTCGACCACCACGCCCTGGATGGTGACCCACTCACCGTTCTCGGGAACCATCTCTTCTTCAGGCCCTTCCTTCTCTTCCATGCCTTCTCCGCGTTCCTCTTTGCCCTCGGTGAACATTACCACGCCCCCGGCACGATCCGATAGCGGGTTCGAGCGGCATACTCCGTGTATCCTTCGAGTTCCTCATGCAGCGTCTGGTCCTCCAACGCGGTGCGAACCACCAGTAAGACCACCATGAGCGAAGCCGGAATCAAACTCAACCAGGAACCCAGCGCCAAGGGCATGCAGAGAACGAGCAGGATGACGGCTGCGTACATCGGGTGGCGGACGACCCGGTAGGGCCCGCTCGTGATCACCTCCTGCCCTCGCTCCACGTCGATCTTGACCACCCGCGACAGATAGGTGTTCTCCTTCATAACGGAAAATATCCATAGAAACCCGGGGACGTGGGCGGCCAACCCCACGGCCTCGAGCACGGCAGGCATGTGGGTCCACTGGAAGCGGACTGCGTCGAGCCCCGGAAGGATCAGAAGTGGCAGGCCGACGATCAGGAATCCGACCATGAGGACCCGGTCCCACCCCTTTGACCCTCCTGAAGCGGGCGTCCCTTGAGCCGCTCCTGGAGGAGGGCCGGGTCGTGCTTCCTAAGCCAGGTCGTGACCAGGCCGGCGTACGTGAGGTAGATGGCGAGCAGTGCCCAGGCCTCCGGCCACCGGAGTGTCCCGGCAGGAACGAAGAAGAACGCGCCGAGGACCGCCATACGGATGGCCATGACCGCATAGGTTTTCGCGGGAGAGATCGTCACGGGCCGCACTCGACCGGGCGCCGAGGAGACCGAACGCGGCATCTTCGGCGTGGGCCCAAAGTGCTAGCAGGAGCCGGGCCGGCGGGAAGACTCAGTGGCCACGCCGTCGCTTGCGACGCTGACGGCGGCGCCGACTTCCAATCTTCCGGCGGCCGCGGTGCTTCTTCGGATACGCCACAGTTCACCACCTTGAGTAAAGGAGTGCGTACCCATCTCCAAAGATGTCACCCAGGACCGCCGAACGGGAGCCCCTCGCTAGGGGTTCTCCTAGTCCGGACCCTCCCCGTTTTGCCCAATCCCAGGGTCGCGTTCTATCTTGATTGAACCGGAAGCCGGCCT
>JABDII010000298.1 GCA_013003805.1 Gemmatimonadales bacterium | reverse complement strand
CCCCGTTGGCCTTGCCCACGGCGCGCTGGGCGCCGGGACGGCCGATGTCCTGGGCGACCGCCTGATACGTGGTGGTCTCCCCGAAGGGAATCGCCAGGAGACGCTCCCAGACGGCCTGTTGAAATGCGGTCCCGGCGATCGCCAGGGGGACGGTGAACTGGGTACGCCGACCCTCGAAGTATTCATCCAACTCGCTACGGAGCCGCTCGAGCGGTTCATTGGTACCCGGTACGATCGGGAGATCGAACCAGCGCGTGAGCGTCTTGGCCTGGGTCTTCAGTGCCGGCCGGTCGCCGAACTCGAGCATGCACACGGCCTCCGGAGTTGCTGCGGCGATGAACGGGCCGATCGGCGTCGTGACCAGGGTGGCGGAGATGTGGCGCGATCCGCGGGCCCGGCCCGGCGGCTGCCCAAACAACTGGCTGAAGGCCTCGCGGAATCCGCTGTTCGATTCGAACCCTGAGTTGAAGGCGACGTGCATGAGATCGGTGCCCTGGTTGATGGAGTCGAGCGCCATGCCGAGGCGGCGAGTCCGTTGATAGGCGTGGAAGGTCATGGCAAAGTGGTGTTGGAAGTAGCGGCGGACCTTGACGGGGTCGATCCCCAAGGCCTTGAGGTCACGGTCGGTAATGCGCTCGGCCGGAGCGCGCTCCACCCGCTCGAGCAGGCCGGTGACCCACTCGGGATGGCAGTCCGAGGGATCCAGCGGCCGGCACCGTTTGCAGGGCCGGTAGCCGGCGGCAGCGGCATCCTTGCCGTGGCGGTAGTACTCGACGTTGGTCCGTAGCGGAGTACGGGCGGGGCAGGTCGGCCGGCAAAAGACACCGGTGGTCCGCACCGCGACCACGAAGAGGCCCTCGTAGGAGCCATCCCGATCGGCCACGGCCCGGTACATGGTACTGGGAGAAGGAAGCGCTGTCATGGCCCGGAAGCTACGGCCCACGGGATGGCGGCGCTACCGAAAACCGAACACCGATTTTCCATTCCCCGGGGTATATTTCCGGCTATGCCATCCATCATTCGACGCCTCACCACGACGACTCGGGTAGGGGGCGTACCGATCGGCTCGGACCATCCGGTCGTGGTACAGTCGATGACCAATACCGACACTCAGGATGTCGACGCGACCGCGCGGCAGGTGGCCGAGCTTGCCGAGGCGGGGAGCGAGATCGTGCGGGTGACGGTCAACAACGACGCGGCGGCCCGTGCGGTCCCGGCCATCGTGGAGGCGCTCGAACGAGAGAGTGTCTCGGTGCCGATCGTCGGCGACTTCCATTACAACGGGCATGTGCTCCTCACCAAGTACCCCGACTGCGCCCGCGCACTCGCCAAGTACCGGATCAATCCGGGAAACGTGGGCGGGAAACGGCACGACGAGAACTTCCGCACCATCATCGATGTGGCCCTCGCGAACGAGAAATCGATCCGGATCGGGGTCAACTGGGGATCGCTCAATCAAGAACTCCTGACCGAGCTGATGGACGAAAACGCGCGACGTTCCGAGCCGCGGGATGCCCGAGCAGTCACGCTTGAGGCGATGACGTCAAGCGCACTCCGGTCAGCCGAGTTTGCCGAGGCGTTGGGCCTTTCGCATGACCGGATCATTCTGAGTGCCAAGGTCTCCGGGGTTCAGGACTTGATCGATGTCTACCGCATGCTGGCGCGGCAATGCGACTACCCGCTCCATCTGGGCCTCACCGAGGCAGGGCTCGGCGCCAAGGGCATCGTGGCTAGCACCGCGGCCCTCGCCGTGCTGCTCCAAGAGGGCATCGGCGACACGATTCGCATTTCGCTCACGCCCGAACCCGACGGGGACCGGACGGAGGAAGTACGAGTGGGGCAACAGATCCTGCAATCGATGGGACTCCGGAGCTTCACTCCGCAGGTCACGGCGTGTCCCGGATGCGGACGGACCACCAGCAGCTTCTTCCAGAAGATGGCAGTAGACATTCAGGCATACCTTCGCCAAAAGATGCCGGAGTGGCGCCGGGAACGGCCCGGGGTCGAGGAGATGACGGTCGCCGTCATGGGATGCGTGGTAAACGGACCGGGTGAATCCAAGCATGCCGACATCGGGATCTCGCTCCCCGGCACCTTTGAGGAGCCCAAGGCTCCAGTCTACGTCGACGGGAAGCTCAAGTTGACGCTCAAGGGCGACAACATCGTCCCCGAGTTCCTCGCCATTCTCGATGATTATGTCGCGAAGCGGTACGCCCCAGCCGGAGAGCCCTCTTCGCCCTCGGATGCTCGCCCCTGGGTGCCCGCCGACGCTCGAGGCTAGAGGCCGGGAATGAGGCGGATCCCATGGGCCGGGTGGGCCAGGATCGGGCCGCTCAGTCTCGCCGTCATTCTGGCGGCCGCACCAGTGGCGCAGTCGGAGGCCCAGGGCTCCGCTCGCGTGGAGGCCGGTACCCCGGCGCCCATAGTGAGCGTGAGAAATCTGGACGGCATTCCCGTCGACCTCGGGACCTTCATCGGTCGCCGGCCCGTGCTCCTCTTGTTCTGGGCCACATGGTGCGAACAATGTGAGGCTCTCATACCGGCGGTGAGCGATGCGGCGAGCCTGTATGGCGAGCGAGTGGATTTCGTCGGGATCAACGTCACGGTGGGCGAAACGCCGGAGGGAGTGCGCCGGTATGTCGAGGAACGCGATCCTCCCTTCCGCGTGCTCTACGACACGGAAGGAGAGAGCCAGCGTGCATTCGAGGTACTCGCGACGGCGTTCATCGTGATCATCGATGCCGAGGGCACAATCGTGTACACTGGATACGGGCCGGCCCAGCCATTGGAGCAGGCGTTGGCCCGGGCGACAGGAGATTCACAATGAAATGGCCACGAATGCCGGCCGATTCATGGCTGATACCAAGCATCATCCTCTTCCTGTTCGCCGGAACCACCAGCCTCAACGCGCAAGCGGCTGAGGGCGAGGAGGACGAGAACGGTGGACCCTCCTGGCAGTTAGAAGGTCTCAAGCGATGCTTCTGCGTTGATTTCTTGATGGAACCGAAGCCGGCGGACCAGCGGCTGCCGAAGGGCTACCTTCCGGTCCCGGCGCATCGTTTCGCCTCCCTTCACCCAGCCCTCGAGCGCCTGGTGCAGGATGAGCCGGAGTACCGGGACTGGATACCCTCCGCGGTCTGCGCATTCGGCTCGTCGACCGTTGTGGTGGACGGCCGGCGCATCGGAGGGCGCGACCCCGAGGCACGTGAGATGATAGGGATGTGGGGGATCGCGGGTACGCCGGAAGGAGAGGACGTCGATGATCTCTGGGTGCTCCACGAGTTCTTGACCAGCAACGGTCGTATCAAGCGCTCCGCCGAGGGCTCGCTGCTCAAGCTCAGGGTCATCGATGAAGAAGTGGGCAAAGACGAAGATGCGGTCACGGAGGACTACCATAGCATCAAGATCGGCAAGACTCGATTGACCTGGGTCGGCCACCTGAGCGGCGACTCCGTCCGAGCCGAGAGCCCCATGCACCAAAGGTGGCGGCTCAAGGGCAACCGAGGATCGAAGTGGCTGGCAGAGGTCTCGATCGAGCCGGGATGGTTCCGGCCCATGGTGGGGGCGCTCCGAGTGGAAGGGAAGGACAACCTCGCCAAGGCGCTCAAGGCATCACCCATCCGGATGCTGGGACCGGCCTTCTGGGACGGCTCCGGCGAAGTGGTGTTCCACCGCCAGTAGAGCTGGGCAGTGTCGGGTCGGAAGCCGGTCTGCCTTCCACACTGCCGGTAACAGTGTCGTCACCAAGTTTTCAACATCAGACCGGCGCCTTAATGCTTTGTGGAATATGCGGTTAGAGAATCCACTTCGAGTGGAAAACGTCACCGGCCCTCGGGGCCCATGACAGAAGGGCCAGGGCCGGCTTTTCACCTTTTCCATACCAACTGCTGTGGACAAGAAAAGTTTTCCACATCATGTTGGCGGCCGGTTAGGCGGGCCAATTTCCGGTGCCCTTACGAGACAGTCCGCGTGTGGAAAAGTTGAAGACCTCGCCCATAAGGCCAACTGCTTGATTTGGTGGAGCTTTGGCGCTCCAACACCCAGAAGTAGCAGTCGATTCGACGTCATATCGGGCACCGTAAACCACTCCGGATTAGAGTTGCCCGGTGGATACGCTCATTTCGCAGCCAGGATTATCCCTTGCCGTCACGCACCGCCGTTCGCCGCACCAAGATCGTTGCGACCCTCGGACCGGTAACCGCCGATCCTACCTC
>JABDII010000296.1 GCA_013003805.1 Gemmatimonadales bacterium | reverse complement strand
CCGCCGTCTTTCACCGCACCCCGGGTAATGGGAAACTCCTCACCGCACTTGAGCCCGACATACGGGAATTCGCCCAAGGTCTCGTCGTAGTGGTAGCAGACGTAGGCAGGGGTTATCTCGTCGGTGGAGATATCGTCCCGTAGCTCGAGCGAGGTGGGAGCCCAATCGAGGTCCTCGCCCCCGAGCTGCCGGGTCACGAGCGCCGGATCCTCAGTCAGGTAGAGAATCCTGCCCTCAAACCGCAGCTCGTCAGGCACCTTCGTAATAGTCCGACTCTTGATGTTATCCAGCATCATGCCTCATCGTGAAACGCTGGTGTGCTCCTCCCACGTCTGTAGAAGATGTCCGCCCACCAGGCAGCCAAGCAAGGATTGGAAAACCTGCGCCGGAGCGCTAAGATGCGCGCCATGCGTCACCGCTTCATCTTCGTTTCGGTGTCAATCCTGAGCGCCTGTGCCACAGCTTCGGTGACACCACCGAATCGTGCCGAGGTCGTACGGCCTCCAACACCCTTCGCCCATCCGGACCTGGTCGAGAGTTCCGGCGTTGCGGTCAGCCAGCGCCATCCGGGAGTCCTCTGGACCCACAACGACTCTGGCAACGAGCCCTTGCTGTTTGCCACGGATACTCTGGGACGCGACTTTGGCGCCACCGTGGTCTTGGGTGCCGAGAATCTGGACTGGGAAGACCTGGCGATCGGCCCGTGTGGATCGACGGTCTGCCTATATGTGGGAGACACCGGTGACAATCGAGAGGTGCGACCGTCGGTCACGCTCTACCGGGTGCGGGAGCCGGCATTGGGGGCGGCCAGCACCGAGCCGGCAGAGCAGCTCGAACTGCGCTACCCGGACGGCGCCCACGACGCAGAAGCGATGTATGTAGACGCCCGGGGTGATCTCTACCTCATCACCAAGGGACGCTCCCGCGGGGTCCTCCTCTACCGGGTGCGGCAGGAAGCGTGGGCCAGCGGCGTCACCCTGGCGGAGGCTCTGGGGAGTCTCCCCATCGATCCCCAGGGCACTGTGTTCAACATGGTCACCGGCGCCGACATCGACTCCGGAGATGGCTTGGTCGTACTCCGGACCTACCGGGAAATCTACATTTTCTCGCGCGCGCCGGACGGCACAATGGCTTCGAGAGTTCCGCTCAAAGTGTGCGACATCGCCGGGTTAGAGTCTCAGGGTGAGGGTATTGCCTGGCTCGACGACACCCGGCTGATTCTCACCAGCGAAGAGGGTAATCTCGGCCCGGGGACCGTCACGATCCTGAACTGTCCCGACCCCTGAGGGAGGCCGAAGGTGAAGGCCCGCTGGCTGGCTGTGCCACTGCTACTTCTCGTGATCGTACTCCAGGACCATCCGGAGCAGAAACCGCGGCACCAGGCTGAATGGCTTGCGGCAGGAGCGATCGAGCTTCGGACAGTTCGGGCCGGGTCCGGCGACACGACGCTCTTTCTGTTACACGGCTTCGGAGAATCCCTCCTCGCATATCGCGCCCTGTTCGATCGACTTGCCACCCGGTTCCGTGTGGTGGCCGTGGACCTGCCGGGATTCGGCCTGAGCGACAAACCCGACGGGCCCTACGATTACCAGACCATGATGGGCCACCTTCGCAGTTTTCTGGAGCGCCACACCACCGGGCCCATCGTGATGGTTGGCCATTCCATGGGCGGCCAGTTGGCGGCGGGCCTGGCAATGCTCCATCCCGACCGCGTCGTCGCGACGGTGCTGATTGCCCCGGCTGGACACGGCTTGAGTCCATGGCACTCGGCCGTGACCGGCGAGCCGGCCGATCTGGTTGGTTGGCTCAACGTCCCAATCGCGTATCTCATGCCGATCCACGCGCCGGATTGGCTGGAAGAACCGGCGGCACGCCGGGCATACGACCCTCTGGCAGATCCGAGCTACCGCACTGCAGCCACGCGCGTGCTCAAGGAGTACGATTTCGCCGCCCTCGAGGGCCGGCTTGACAGCCTCGCCCAGCCAACACTCCTTATTTGGGGCCGCCTGGATCCGACCATTCCGATCAGCACCGGCGAGAGCATGGCAGCCCAAATCCCCTGCAACCGTTTCCTTTCCCTCGACCGCACCCTCCATCGACCGCACCAAACCGCTCCAGATACAGTCTTTCGCGCCATTGTCCGGTTTCTGGAGGCCCCCCTGCCT
>JABDII010000216.1 GCA_013003805.1 Gemmatimonadales bacterium | reverse complement strand
CGCGGTCTGCCACTTGTGCCACAGGCCCTTGTCCGAACCACGAGCAAAGACCTCCAGCCGGCCGTCCTCGTTCCTCTCCACGGCGGTCAGGTCGATCCAGCCGCCGAGCGATGCCCAGCCGCTCCAGCCGCCGCCGGGCGTCGTCTGCCACTTGTGCCACAGGGCCGAATCCGAACCACGGACGAAGACCTCTAGCCGGCCATCCTCGTTGTTGCTGACGGTGATGTCGTTGATCCAACCGCCCAGCGACGCCCAACCGCTCCATGCGCCGCCCGGCGATGTCTGCCATCGGTGCCAGAGAGCTCTGTCGCCGCCACGGGCGAAGACCTCCAGCCGCCCGTCGAAGTTGCGACCCGCGGCAACCCGGTCAATCCATCCGCCCTTCGACATCCAACCGCTCCAAGCGCCGCTCGGCGCTGTCTGCCACTTGTGCCACAGGGCCTTGTCCGAACCGCGAGCAAAGATCTCCAGCCTCCCGTCCGAATTCTGACTTACCGCCAAACGGTCGATCCAACCGCCGAGGGACGAATAGCCGCTCCAGCCGTTGTTGGGTGCCGTTTGCATTTTCTCCCAGACCGCCCTGTTGTGGCCGCGAACAAAGACATCGAGACGTGACGTCTTGCGCTGGACCACCTCGATTACGGCCGCATCGGCATCTAGGAACGTGCCAACAGGCTTGTCCGGCCCGGTGACCACCGTCGACCCGGTCTGACGTAGGATGTCCCGGATCTCCCCGTGGGTGAGGTTCGGATCGACCTCCAGCAACAGCGCGGCTGTGCCCGCAACTTTGGGAGTCGCGCCCGAGGTGCCACCGAAGGTGTTGCGGTATGCCGTATCGGCTATGCTGCTGCAGGTGAGGTCGTGACTGCTGTCACCCGGGGCCGAGACCACGATCCTTGGCCCGTAGTTGCTGAAACGCCATCGCTGGTTGGAGGCGGCGTGGTAGGCCGTTGCCCCGACGAGAATGGAGCCAGTTTCGGGAATGGGGTTGCCATGGTCGTCGAGGCCTGCATCGCGGTCGCCGTTGCCGGCGGCAACGCAGACCACCACGCCGTCGGCGATGGCAGTTCGGATGGCGGCGTTGACCGATGGGACCATTTCGTAGTTGCCGAACGAGCCCGTCTGTACCTCGAGGATGATCACCTTGCGGGCGCCATCACTGTCGGCGAGCCGGACATGTTCGATAGCCTGGGCCCAGGCATTACCGCTGACCGGCGAGCCAGGTCCGTCGTTGGCCTGGATTGGCCAGAGAGAGGCCTTGTGCGCGAAACCGGCCATTCCCTTGTCGTTCACGGCGGCTCCGGTGTGGCCCATCACACCTGTTCCATGGTCGATGAATTCGCCAAAGTCCACTACCGAGCCACCGTCGTACGAATTGTAGGCGCGGCCCATGTCGAAACGCGGCTCGAGATCTTCGTGGGTCGTACGGTAGCCCCAGTCGATATCCGCAATGACGACCCCCTGTCCGGTAGCTCGCGACCAGGCGCGATCGACGCGGCAGCGATGGACATACCACTGGTTTTCGAGGCCGGTGAGGGGGTCGAGGACCACCGTGTCCTGGTCCCCCACCAAGGGCTCGTCCTCCGGCTCCGCAGGCGGAACGGCCTTGGGCACGGGAACGGCTCGCTCCACTTCCGGGAGTTGGCTGAGCTCACTCGCGATCCGCTCGATGTCAGCCGTCGGCGGAAACTGGAGCGTGAAGAAGCTCCCGAGGTTGGGCATCGCAGGATCCGCCCGAAGCGCTGCGGCCTGGGCGCGGTCTGCCTCCTCAAGCGGAGTGTCGACACTCGGCTCTACACGTTGAATTCGATGCCTGCGGAACACCTCGTTGATCGAATCCAGGTCGAGAGCCGCTCTGCTCTCAATCGCAGGCGCCCCCTGTTCTAGGGTCGGAGCAAGCTGCGGACGTATATCGTCTCGAAACTCCACTTCGACCCGGCCGGGCTCCCACATCCCTCTGATCTCTTGCTGAGGAACCGCGGGCGGGAATCGGGGCTCGCCCTGTGCTTCGTGTCCCCCTAACGCCACCGCCGGCATCCCCCCCAAGCCCTCGGGCTCCGACATCCCTCCGCCGACCGCGTTGGGCACGGGCATTGCGCCCTCAGCGGTCTCACCGGGTGTCTCGCCCGGCGGCATCCTGGCCCCTGGCTCCCCCTCCGGCATTGCCGCGGTCGGCATGGTCCCCACAGCTGCATCGGGCATCTTCGGTCGCGGAAGCTCATCCGGTCCCGCGGATTGGGCCCGGTCCGGTTCCGGCATCATTGTGTCCTTGGCCCGAGCTGCAGCTCGCCGGGACTACCCGGCGGGCGCGCCCTTGCGCTCGCCGTCGCCGCTCTTCTTAGCCATCATGACCTCCCTTCCCTGGTGCCAGGTCATTCGTGGATTGGGGAGTAGAATGATACCCGGCGCCAGAAACCAGTGTTGCAGTCTGGTCCAACGCGCGGGCGCGTGAGAGATGGCACCGAACGGTTCCGGGCTGGCCTCTAGTGCCGAGTGAAGTGCCTGCCGTCCCTGATATGCTTCGTACTACGACAGCGCTCGGCCAGGTGGTACACAGCTACGGCCGAATCGTTGTCGCCAGAAACACGTGCCCGTGCTGCAAGCTAAGAAGCTCTACATGAAGCCACGACGAATGTTGTCTGAAAGTGTTCATATCCTCTCCCGTATCCGAACACGGGTCCGGGAGATCATGACGAGATGGGCCCCCTGAGCTATGATCCAGGCCCGGCCCAGGCCGACTAAACACTCGAGCCGTGGGCGACATCCAAGGAGTAGATGCCCGTGAGCGCCCGATCCCCCGACCGAGACCCACCCACCGAGCCCCGGCTCGGCAGCGCACCCCTCCGTGGGGACGAGCCGGCGCTGGTCGCGAGGGTGCAATCGGGAGATCTCGACGCCTTTGAACCACTCTATCGGGGCCATGTGGATCGGGTCTATGCCTTGTGCCTCCGGATGGTCGGGCACCCGGAGAGGGCCCGGGAACTGACCCAGGATGTGTTCGTCCGCTGCTGGGAGAGGATCGGGAGTTTCCGTGGCGAAAGCGCGTTCGGGACCTGGCTCCACCGGGTGGCCGTCAATCTGGTTCTCGAGCAACAGCGCAGAGAGAGACGGCGCGAAGCCCGGGTGGAGGTACGGGCCGATTTGGAGGAGTTATCGGGTGGGGCAATCACAAGCACGCCGGGGCACCGACTCGATTTGGAGGACGCCATTCGCGCTCTGCCTCCCAAGGCTCGGCAGGTCTTCGTGTTGCATGACATCGAGGGCTACACCCACGAGGAGATCGCCGCGCTCACCGGCTCGGCGCCAGGCACGATGCGGGCCCACCTCCATCGGGCACGCAAACAGTTGATGGAGATACTCTCATGACCGGCCACCTAGTTGACGACCGGCTCCACGACCTGGTCGATGGGCTCTTGCCGGAGTCCGAACGACCGGATGTCGAGCAGCACCTGACCGTGTGCGCCGAGTGTCGTGAACGGCTCGAGCGGCTGCAGGACCTCCTGGGAAAAGCCGGAGCCGCACCTCGAGCGATCGCTCCGCCAGGCGACTGGTGGCCGGCCATCCGCGAGACCATCGATCAGCGGAAGGTCATCTCACTCGGCCAGGGCGGAAACCGGAGCGGGGTGTCGCGACCGTGGTGGACCCGGGCGGCGGGCCTTGCAGTCGCGGCAATTCTATTGGTGGCGGCGACGGCCACGGTGACCGCTGTCCTCGTACGACAGGATCCGGCTCCGGAGCCGATTGCAGTGGATGCAGGGGTGGCTCCCAATGTCGGAACGCCCCGCCTGGCTGCGATCATCGCCAACTACGAGGGCCTGTCCCAACAGCTCCTGGTCGACTTCGAGACTCAGCGCTCGGCCTTGCCGCCCGAGGCGGTGGCCCAGGTCGAGCAGAATCTCGCGGTCATCGATGCGGCCATTCGCGAAATCGTCGGTGTGCTCGAAACCGAGCCGGACAACGAGACCCTGCTCGAGCTGTTGACGACGTCCTATCGCCAGAAAGTCGCGGTCCTCGAACACGCGACGGAGGCCGTCTCATGAGGATCCTCCGGGCAGGCCCGAGCCTAGTGCTCGTGCTGGCCGGCGTGAGCTTCCTGCCACCCCCCGGCCACGCGCAGGAACGCATTGACCGAGGACAAGCGGTAGCCAGTGATGCGCGGTTCAAGATCTGGGCGCCGGCCGGCTCGGTCCGAATGGAAGCGTGGGATCGCGACTCGCTTCATATCGCAGGCACGGTCGAGCACGGGAAGCTCTACTCGGGTGGCGGCCGGGACGCGATGAAGGTCATGGTGGAAGACCTGGCCGGCACGAATCTGTCCCCAACCGCACATCTCGTCATCCAGGTTCCCCGTGGCGCCCAGGTTTCCGTCAAGACCGTGACGGCACCAATCGAGGCCACGGCGGTGACTGGTTGGTTCAATTCGATAAGCGGCGACATCCGGCTCGGCGGGACGGCGCGCCGGCTCGAGGCGGAGACCCTGGACGGGAGCATCACGCTCCAGGCGGAGGCGACTTGGGTGCGGGTTCGCACGGGCAGCGGAGCGATCACGCTCGAAGGACGCTATCGCGACCTCCGAACGTCCAGCGTGAGCGGGCCCATACGGGTGCTGAACAAAGAGGTCGAGCGAGGCCGGATCGAATCGGTCACGGGCGACATCCACTATGCCGGGCGTTTCATGCCGGAGGGCGCGGTGGACTTCGACACGCACAGCGGCACGGTGACCCTCGAGCTGCCGAACAATGTGGCGGGCCACCTGAGCCTGACCTCCATCGGGGGCTCCATTGAGAACAACCTCACTGCGGACCAACCGGCCCCGGCCGTCGAGGGCGCCGGTGAGGAACTCGTGTTGCGCTTGGGTGGGGGAGGTGCTGCGATCACGGTGCGGTCGTTCAAGGGCACGATCCGGCTCGTGCGCATGTGAGAGGTCCGGCGCTAAACATTCGGCGGGCCGGCGGCATCTCATCAAAGACAACGCACACCATCTCAACCTGGAGCCCCAATGTCCCGCACCGCACTCGCCTTGTTCAGCATTGTCGGACTCGTGCTCGCCGTACCGCTCATCGGCGCCGCATCCACCAGGCCGTACGGGCCGCCGTGGATCGCTGTCGAGTTGCCGGCCAACCCACTCGACCCGGCAACCCGAGATGCCGCGCTGGTCATTCGCACCTACCGCCACGACCGGCCGGAGTCGTTCCGCCTGACGGGGACGGCCGAGGGGATCATCCGGAACGAGCGGCGCTCGATCCCGCTCGAATTCGAAGCCACCGGTCGGCCGGGCGTCTTCAGGGTCGATCAGACCTGGCCCACCGAAGGGAATTGGCTCGTGGCCGTCTCGGCCGGCGACGATGCGACCATGGTCATCGAGCTGGGCGGGAACGACGGGGGCGTGAACCGGACTTCGTACTACGGCCAGCGGGCGACGGAGCTTTCCGTTCGGTCGATCCGGACGATGAACCGGAAGCCCTCGAGGCGTCAGATCACCAAGAACCTGGAGGCGATTGCGTCAGCGGCCGAGTAACTC
>JABDII010000197.1 GCA_013003805.1 Gemmatimonadales bacterium | reverse complement strand
GCCTGGCCGACCGCCGGGTGATGGAGGCGCTAGCGGGCAACCCGGCCGCGACCGACATCCCTCCCGAGTGACCTGTCGGGCGGGGGCGGGGGAGGGTCAGCGCCTTTCGCAGCGCCGGCTGGCGGGGTCCGCGTCACCGCAGAACACTACCTCCGCCATGCCGCCCGCGAGCGTGCCGCAGGCGGTGGTCTGGGCGGAGCGGGCCGCTTCGTCCTCCGTTGCGGCCGACGCGGTGGCGCAGTTCCGACGCCCCCGGAACTCGACACACACTTCGCATTCGACTCGCTGGGCCGACAGGGTAGACCAGAGCAGGAGAATGACGAATCCCACGACGATGACGATGGTTGCGATCTTCCCCCTGCTCATGGTCTAATCTTCTCCTATCTCCGGTCGGCCCTGCTCTGTATGACCCCGCACCACATAGCTGGTCAGCCGGCGCGCAACGCGCCGAGAAGTGTGGGGAACGCTCCAATCACATAAACAATGGCGGCCGCGGCGGCTGCGGCGCCCATGGTGATCCTGCCGGTTACCTTGAGGCCGATGGCCAGCAGAACCGTTACCCAGATGATGAACACATCGGCCCGCATAGCCATCCCGAGCGCCATGGGGGATGCGATATTCGGGTCGAGAAACCGGGCGGGTCCGACGCTCAAGCGGGACATTCCGTCGAGGGACTCAACTGGAAGTAGGAGCCCTTGGATGCCGTTCACGAGGGCTTGGATCAGTTTGGGGAAGTTGGCGAAGGTGGCGACCACCATGGCAGCCCCCAAGGCCTGCTTGGCGCCCACGACCTTGCCCGCGAGCCACAAGATCAAGCCGGTGAGGAGGACGGTGATCGGGATCGCGAAGAAGACGAGAATCGGGGCGAACCGCTCCATGGTGCGGGCGCCGCCTTCCAGCGTCTCGGCCGTGAGCTCTGGGTTCGCTTCCAGGGCAGCGGCGATGCCTCGTGCGGCATCCGCCTGGTATGCCGGCTGAATTGCGCCTCTGGTCCCCAAGAAAACCACCGTGATGAGAACCGTGAGAACCAGCAAGGGTAAGAGGAAGTTCGCCTTCTCCCGCCGGGCAAAGACCTTGCTTGGCGAGACGAAGATTTCCAGGAAATCTTCCCACCACGACGCCGCTGCTTGCGAACCTGGTTCGGTGCCAGTCATAGCTATCTCACAGTCGAGAGTCGGCCTGCTAGATCGGACACGGCCTCGCCGAAGCGAGGGAGCTTAGGGAGCGGGTTCACCGCCGACTTCATCGTTTACCCACTGGAGGTACTCGGCGTGCCCCCCGAAGACGGGGAGCGCGATGATTTCCGGCACCTCCGCGGAGTGCAGCGCGACAATGCGTTCACGGAGCGCCGGAAAGTGATCTTTGGTGGTCTTGATGTGGCAATACCACTCCGTCGCAGTGGTCACCTTGTGCTTCCACCAGTACGCGCTGGTAACGGGTCCCGCCACCTGCGCGCAGGCCGCGAACCGCTCTTCGACGAGAGTCCGGGCGAGGCGCTCCGCCGCCGCGCGATCATCGAGGGTGGTGGTGACCTGGAGAACCTGGGTCACGCGGAAGGCTCTCGAGTGCTGGTCATGGGCGTGCCGCGGGAGGCAGGCCCTCGGTCTCGTCGCCCCGTTTCCCGTCGGCGATGGGCAAGACCGCGGTGCGCCACCCACTCTTGAACGTCACGGTCAGGAGATGACCTACCGTGTCGGCCTGGACCGCAATCACATCCGGGAGGGACCTTGCGTACTCCACCGCGTCAGCGGTTTGTTTCGCGAAGCCCTCGACCGATTTGCTCTTGAGCGCTGCACCAAATTCGCGACCGATCGCAATTGCTTGAGCCTGTTCGTGCCCGTAGAGGGCGAATTGATCGGCGGGTATCAGCCCATCCTGATCGACGAGGGGAGTGTAGCGGTCGTGGGCCCGGCAGCCGCCGAGGAGTGCTACCAGCATGAGGGTCGCAAGTCCACGCTTCATGAGAGAACGCTCGGTTGATGCATTGTGACTAGGGAAAACACTCTATTGTATCGCCAGAACTGGCATCTACCAAGGGTCCACCCGGAGTTGATCCGGCCGCTCGCCCACACCCGCCGCTGGGGCATGGCCCTGGCCGTAGCGGTGTGTCTCATCGGGCATCCCATCGCCCTGGCGGCGAAGGTAGCGCAGCAGGAACCGGAGAGCGCCACGGTTCGCTGGTGGCAACCGGTGCTGGTGCTCGGCGAAGTGGCGGTGCTGATGTTATTGGACGAGCCGATTGCCCGGTTCGTGCAGGACAATCGCTCCACCACTCTGGATGACGTGGCCGCCGGTGTCCGACAAATGGGTCAGCCTGAAGTCTACCTCACTGTCGCGGGTGGGACCCTCGCGTTGGGGCTCATCACCGGCGACTCTCGGGTGACCCGAGCGGGTGGTCGTCTGGCCGCAACCCTGGCGCTGACAGGAGGCCTGACGAGGTTGGGAAAGTTCGTGATCGGCAGGGATCGCCCGCTCGAGCGAATGGAAGACGCGTTCTTCTTCGACCCATTCAGCGGGGGGAGTAGAGCGTTTCCCTCCGGGCATACGTCGATGGCCTTTGCGATGGCCACTTCGCTCTCGGAAGAGATCCGTCGGCCCTGGGCCACGGCGGCTTTATACACTGGCGCGGGGCTCGTCGCCTGGTCGCGAATGAACGACAACAAACATTGGCTGAGTGACGTCGTCGGCGGCGCGATGCTCGGTGTGTTCACCGCCAAGGTAGTGAACGGCAGCTGGCGGATCTTCAACATCCGGCCACCCGGTGTGGCCGCCACCTCCTCGGGGATGAGCCTGGCATGGAAGGTCGAGTTCTGACCATGTGGAATTGCCTGAGGCGGTGGGTGTGGATTCTCGCCGTGGTCGGCACGGGCCAGCTGCCGTCGCTCAATGCACAGGCGCCGGTACGCGGACCGCTCGACGTGTTCAATGCGGGCAGCCTTGCGGTCCCGTTTCACCGGCTGCTCCGGGCGTTCGGGGACCGGCACCCCGAGGTTGAACCCGCACAGGAGAATTCCGGGAGCCTCGCCGCAGTTCGGAAACTCACCGAACTGGATAAGATCCCCGACGTTCTCGCGGTAGCCGATTACTCCATCATCCCGGAGCTCCTCATTCCTCGCCATGCCTCGTGGTATGCCACTTTCGCCACCAATTCCTTGGCGCTGGTGTAC
Organism: Gemmatimonadales bacterium; assembly: GCA_013003805.1. Taxonomy (GTDB): domain Bacteria; phylum Gemmatimonadota; class Gemmatimonadetes; order Gemmatimonadales; family GWC2-71-9; genus JABDII01. The sequence continues at coordinate 494 of JABDII010000197.1, read as the reverse complement.
ACGGATGGGTCAAATGGGGCGCAGGAAATCACCGCGCAAAACTGGTTCCGGGTGCTCCAGCGCCCCGAAGTACGGTGGGGTCGCGCCGATCCCGCGCTGGATCCCGCGGGTTACCGAACCCAGCTGGCGTTCCAGCTTGCGGAGCGCCATTACGGCAAGCCAGGGCTCGCGCGCCTGCTGAGCGCCGCTGCTCATCCGCGGCACATGCGGGGCAAGAGTGCCGACCTCGTGGCCCTCATTCAGCTGGGAGAGCTGGACTACGCCTGGACCTACACGTCCTTGGCCCGGATGCACGGACTCCGCTTCGTTCCCTTGCCGCCCGAGGTCTCGCTCGGCGTGCCCGCGTTGGCGAAGTGGTATGGAACGGCTTCCGTCCGGCTCCCTGGCGCGACGCTCGGGGGGAGAGACTCGGTGGAAGTCCGAGGCACGCCGATCTCGTATGCGTTGACGGTACCACGGGACGCGCCGCACCCGGAAACGGCGGTGGCGTTCGT
>JABDII010000178.1 GCA_013003805.1 Gemmatimonadales bacterium | reverse complement strand
GCGGTGGGTGAGCTTCATGTACAGCTACCCGAACTACATCCCCCTCCCGGCAGCAAAGGTGAAGCAGGTCGCCGCGGCGGTCGAACCGTTCGCCTTCGAGCGCATCTATAGCCCGTGGCCCGGCCGGGTGGTGATGGCCGACGGGAGTGCCGTCGTTCGCCGCTCGGCCGAGCGCTATCTCAGTGCGATACGCTCCTAGCTCACGACCTCAGTCCCGCGCCAATCCTGGATGTTCCTCCGGCTCCGGATCGGGGAAATCGTTCCAGTTGAGGATCGCGTTATACAGGTAGTTGTGGTCAGCGTGGTTCAAGTACCGGTGGACCGGGTTGAAGCTGTACAGGAGCACGCGACCACCGGCGTGTCGCGGGACGTCGAGCACCACGGCCTTCCGTTCGAGATCCGACCCGCCCTTGACCAGGCCGGCCAGGAGCATGGGTTGTTGCGGTGCAGTCGGGTCACCCGTCACTGCCGAATCGGGCGTGTCCCCCTTCGCCTTCTTCTCCTTGGTGCCGTACTGCACCACGATCCAGTGTTCGTACTGGGTGGGAACCGTGTAGACCGGTCCATTGATGCGGAAGACCGGGTGTACGTCCTCGTACCCGTAGGCAATGGGATGGTCGCGCCGCACCACCTTGGCCCGGAGGCTCGACCCTGGCGTGTTGACCTTGCCCGACGCGAGGGTGCCGACGTTGCGTACCAGGCCGAAGTCGCTGGCCAGCCGGCCGGCCGAGCCAAGCAGGACGAAGGTGCCGCCCTGATCGAGGAAGTCCTCCAGGTGGGCGAGTCCCCGGAAACCGATCCCGCCGGTGATATCGGGACTCGAATCAATGACGCCGTGGCTCGCGAAAGAGGCCTCACGCGTGTAAGGCATAGGCCCGAACTTGGGATCCTGACCGTGCACCAGACGCTTGGCTGAGGCACCCCCCTGGTGCGCCATCAGAATGACGTCGTAGCGGTCCCTGAGACCGCCGGCCTTGACATCGTCGTCATTGATGTAATCGAACGGCACGCCGGCGCGCTCGAGGGTGAACCGAGTCCAGCCGTCAGCCTGGGTGCTCACCCAGTTGTGGTACAGGGCAATTCGCGGCAGGTCCAACGCATGCGCGGCTACGTCGGGGAGCCGATTGAGGCCTAGGAAATCGAGTCCTACCCGGACCGTGAGGCTCTCGAGCGCCGGGCGGAGGCCGGCCTGAGCCGGCACGATCCAGCTGCCCGGAGGGAGCGTGTCCTTCCCCACCACGAACGGCTCCTCGGCCGCGCGCACCTCAAACTCCCCGAGTGCCAACCGAGCCGTGATCAGCCCATTCTGTCCGGTATTTTTGACCGCGAAGCCGGCCCGCCCGCCGCGCCCAATCGCGCCTTGGGGGCGCAGTTCGTCATCAACCGGGGCAATATCGTCCAGCTGGAAGATCGTCGTGTCGTTGATCGCGACCGTCTCCACCCCGTAGTGGAAACCCATGTTCCAGGAGACATCATCGTACGGCCGGTGGTCCGCGTCCTCGGGGAATTTCTGTATAGCGAGCAGGTTGCGCGCGAAGCTGCCGTAGGGTTGATCGAGCCGAACAAGGTAATCCCCCGCCCGGAATTTCTTCTCGTCGAGCGAGAAGTCCTTGGTTGCTCGATGCACCTCGATACCGTGATGGCGAAGTTGGTTGACCAGGTACGCCAGGCGGTCGCGGTCCCGCTGCCGGGCCGGGATGACCCAGCCGTGGGGTGCCTGGGTCCGTCCCAGAGCTAGGGTGTTCGCGCCCTTCTTCCAGAAATTGTACAGCAGGGTCGGGCCATTCCTCGCCGCGAGCGTCAGCGATGACAGCACTCCTGCCTGCATGTAGTTGGTGTTGTTCCTGAGCGACCACTCCACCTCGTCCGGCGGCGGGTTGGCGCGGTACCACTGTTGGGTCGTGACCTTCTTGCCCGCATAGGTTGACCGCGAGAGATCGCGCGTCATGGTCCGGGCGGAGCTATTGCCGAACGTCTCGTAAAACCGTCCGAGGGAGTTGTGGTTGTTGGTGACCCAGAGCAGATAGCTCGGATTCCATCCGGTGTAGAACCCCCACGTCCACACTCCCGGCAGGCCTTGCT
>JABDII010000175.1 GCA_013003805.1 Gemmatimonadales bacterium | reverse complement strand
GGCGGTGCTTGCCGCCATGCTGCTCGACCAGGACGCGGCACTCCGCGCTGCGGAACTGCTCGACGACACGATGTTCTATCGGGAGGCCCATCGCCGGCTCTTCCGCACCATGTTGGCCCTCACGGAGCGGCGGGTGGTCATCGACCACGTCACCCTACACGACGAGTTGCTCCGGCGGGGCGAGTTGGAATCGGCCGGTGGCGTGGACTATCTCGCCGAGCTGGTGGATGCCGTCCCAACGACGGCAAACCTCGAGTATCACGCCAAGATCGTCCGCGACAAGGCGATCCTCCGTCGCTTGATCGAGACCGCCACTTCGGTCATCGCCGAGGCCTACGAAGGCCGCAGTGGGGCCGGGGACCTGCTCGATACCGCCGAGTCGCGCATCTTCCAGATCTCCCAAGAGCGCGGCGATGAAGGGTTCATGCGCATCAAGGAGATGCTCTGGCCGACCATGGAGCGCATTGAATCGCTCCAGCGTAGCGGCAAAAGCATTACCGGGGTGCCCAGCGGTTTCGTAGACTTGGACGAGAAGACGTCCGGCTTCCAACGATCGGAGCTCGTCATCGTCGCGGCCCGCCCATCCATGGGAAAAACGGCGTTGTGTTTGAATCTGGCCACCCACGCGTCGGTTGAGGCGGACTGCGCCGTGGCCATTTTCTCTCTCGAAATGTCCAAAGAGGCGCTCGTGCAGCGGATGCTCTGCGCCGAGGCCATGGTGGACAGCCAACGTGTCCGTCAGGGACGCCTGCGCGACGAGGACTTCACGCGGCTCGCTCGCGCGGCCGGTGTGCTGCAAAACTGTCAGCTCTGGATTGATGACACCCCGGCGCTCAATCTGCTCGAGATGCGGTCCAAGGCCCGCCGGCTCAAGATCGAACATGATGTCGGCTTGATCATCGTGGACTATCTGCAGCTGATGCGAGGCCCTGAGCGGGCCGAGAACCGGGTGCAGGAAATCTCCGAGATTTCCCGGTCCCTCAAGGGATTGGCCAAGGAGCTCGACGTGCCCGTGGTCGCGCTGTCTCAGCTCTCACGCGCCTCGGAACAACGCGGCGGAGATCGCCGCCCGATCCTCTCCGACTTGCGGGACTCGGGGGCGATCGAGCAAGACGCGGACATCGTGATTTTCATTCACCGGCCCGAGATGTATGAGGGGCCGGTCGATAAGGATGGCAACAGTCTCGAAGGCAAGGCGGAGATCATCGTCGGGAAGCACCGCAACGGCCCGACCGGCACCGTCGAGCTCTTCTTCCATAAGTCCTTCACTCGCTTCGAGAGTTTCACGGACCGGTCAGAACCGTTCGGCGATGACGCGTAAGGTCCGGTCGGTCTATTGCTGCGCCGAATGTGGCCACCAACATCCGAAGTGGGTGGGCCGCTGCGACGGCTGCGGCGCGTGGAATTCCGTCACCGAAGAACCAGTAGCACCGCCGGAGGAGACGCATCGCCGGCGATCGCTGGCGCCATCCCTGCCATCCGCCGCGCCCCGCCGGTTGGTTGATGTAGAGACACCCACCCTCACGCGCTGGGACACCGGCCTCGAAGAATTCGATTTCGTCCTCGGCGGCGGAATCGTCCCGGGCTCCCTCATCTTGATTGGGGGAGAGCCGGGCATAGGAAAGTCAACGTTGCTCCTGCAAGCCGCAGCACGTCTCCATGGCCGCGGCCGCACGGTCCTCTATGCCAGCGGCGAAGAGTCTCCGGAGCAACTCCAACTCAGGGCCGCGCGACTGGAAGAGGAAACCGCGGACGTGCACGTGATCGGTGAGACGCGGCTCGAAGCCGTATGCCACTCTGCGGCGGCCCTCGAGGCCCAGGTCCTAATCATCGATTCCATCCAAACCGTCTACACCGATGCACTCGAGAGTGCGCCCGGCAGCGTCGGCCAGGTGCGCGAGTCGGCGGCTACACTCATGCGATTCGCCAAGGATAGCGGGACCGCGGTGCTGGTGGTCGGACATGTCACCAAAGGCGGCGGAATCGCGGGTCCCAAGACGCTCGAGCACATCGTCGACACGGTGTTGTACTTCGAGGGAGAGCCGGCCCTGGACTACCGGCTCCTGCGCGCGACCAAAAACCGCTTTGGCTCGGTCGATGAGCTCGGGGTCTTCGCCATGACCGACCACGGTCTCCACCCAGTGCCCAATCCGTCGGCCATCTTCCTCGCCGCCCGCGCGGTCGGGAGCCCGGGCAGCGCGGTCACCGCACTCATGGAAGGAACCCGACCCGTCCTAGTGGAAGTCCAGGCGCTCGCCGCGCCATCCGGCTACGGCACACCGCAGCGTGTGGCTACCGGGCTCGACCCTAGACGCCTCGCGGTCCTCTTGGCCGTGCTCGAGCGGCGCACGACGTCACCCTTTGCCGACAAGGATGTCTTTGTGCAGGTCAGTGCCGGCGTGCGTGTCACTGAGCCTGCCGCTGACCTGGCAGTTGCTGCGGCCCTCTTATCGAGCCTCCATAATCGTCCGACCCCGGCCGATGGACTCTTCGTCGGCGAGGTCGGACTCGGTGGCGAGGTCCGGCCCATCGGCGGACTCGACCGCCGGCTGGCGGAGGCGGCCCGCCTCGGTTTCCACAAGGTGTTCGGATCCGGTCGAACGGCGACCCGGATTCCCGGTGTTGAACTGGTCGGCCTCGACCACGTCGACCGAGTGGTGCAGAACCTTGCCGCGTGACGTCGGCGTCATCATCGTCGCAGCGGGGCAGGGCACGAGGCTCGGGGGTGGGGGCGAGAGCGATCTACCCAAACAATTCCGTACCCTCAAAGGGATTCCCATCCTCCTTCGCGCGATCCGGCCGTTCGTATCGCATCCCGAGGTCGATCGTGTTGTCGTCGTCGTACGCCAAGAAGACCTCGCCTCACCGCCGGGATGGTTGGCTGACCTTCGCGGCGAGACCCTCCAGTTCGTTGCCGGAGGTGAAGCGCGGAGCGACTCGGTTCGGGCCGGGCTCGCGGCCCTGCCCGAGAGCTGCCGGATCGTGCTGGTCCATGACGGCGCCAGACCGTTCCTCGACGCCGGCGTGCTCGACGCCGTGTGTGCGGTCGCGCGGCAGGGAGTGGGCGCCGTCGCCGGCATCCCGCTCACGGATACCGTGAAACAGGTGGAGCACCAGGACGATGCTGTGCGCGTTGTTGAGACGGTTCCCAGGGAACGGCTGTGGCGAGCGCAAACACCGCAGGGGTTCCCTCGGGCTATGCTCGAGCGAGCCTATCAACACGCGGCGACTCAAGAGCTGTCGGGGACCGACGACGCGCGTTTGGTGGAGGAGATAGGGGAACCTGTTGTGATGGTCCCCGACACCCCGCGCAACATCAAGGTCACGACACCGGACGACCTGGCGGTAGCCGAGTGTCTTGCGGAGCTGACGCCGTGATACTCGCCTTCCGTACTGCTCAGGATGTTGAAGCGGCGATTCCCGTTGCCGTCCGCCATCTCAAGTCCGAACGCCTCCTGGCCTATCCGACGGAGACGGTCTATGGCCTGGGGTCCATCGCGACCGAGCCGGCGCTGAGCGCGTTGGCCCGGCTGAAGGGGCGCCCGCCAAGCAAGCCCTTTCTCGTGCTGGTCTCGAGCCGGGACATGGCCGAGAAATCGGGGCTCGTCTTCAGTCACGCGGCCTCGGTGCTGGCCGAGGAATTTTGGCCGGGGCCCCTCACCCTCGTGTTGCCTGGCGGCGAGGGCCGTCTCCCCGACACGTTGCGCGGCCCGGAGCGAGGTATCGCCGTCAGGCTCACGTCGCACGCCGGCATCCACCGTCTCATCACGGCGCTGGGTGAGCCGCTCACGTCCACATCGGCCAACCGTCCGGGAGAACGCCCCGCCCCGGGGGCCGATCGAATCGCGGTGGCATTCGGCCCAGAGATCGCTCGGGGTGATCTCCTCGTTCTGGACGGTGGCGTGCTGGGGAATGTGCCGCCCTCGACCCTGGTAGACTTGACGGCACCGCTGCCCAGGCTGATCCGGGAGGGAGCAATCCCGCGTGCGGAGTTGCGTCGTCGGGCCGGCCGTCTGGCGCCATGAAGGTCCTGGCGCTCGAATCGCGTTGACTGTCGAGACCATGCATATCGTCATCGTGTGCACCGGGAATACCTGCCGCAGTCCGATAGCGGAGGCATTGGCGCGACGCGCCTTTGTCGAGTATGACCTCTCGGACATCACGGTCACGTCGGCCGGTACTGGTGCGTGGGACGGAGCCCCCGTGTCGGAGGGCGCGTACCTGGTCGGACTCGAGCGGCACATCGACCTGTCGCGACACCAGGCAACCTTGTTGACGCGCGAGGTCGTGAACGCGGCCGATCTCGTGCTGACCATGGCTCGCCACCACCGCGCTAGGGTTGAAGAGTTGGGCGGAGGCGAGAATGTCCACCTCCTCGGAGAGTATGCCGGCGTCATGGGTGACGAAGCGGAAGTCCGCGATCCGTTTGGTGGTGATCTCGAGGAATATCGGTCCACCTTCGATCAACTGGAGCGGTTGCTCGAGCCCACGATTGCGCGGATTGCGCAGGAACTTCAAGGTGATCAAGGGTAGCACTCGGATCTTCGCAGTTCTGGGTGCTCCCGTGGCGCACTCACTTTCTCCGGTCATGCACAACGCCGCGCTTCGCGTACTCGGCATCAACGCGGTCTACGTTGCTTTGCCGTGTGCGGACGACGCGGTCGCATCCGTCATTCGAGCGCTCACCGCGGCAGGGGGCGGGGGCTCCGTGACCCGTCCGCACAAGCAGCGCGCCGCCGCAGCCGTGATCCAACCGACCGAGCTGGTCCGCACCCTGGACGCCTGCAACACCTTCTGGAACGCGAACGGCGCCATCGCAGGGGACAACACGGACGTTCCCGGCGTGCTCCATGCCGTCGGGATCGTCGGTGGTGGACGCGTCTGGGCTGTGACGGGGACGGGTGCCTCCGCGCGTGCCGTGGTCGAGGCGGCGCGGGAGGCCGGTGTCGCCGTGGCCATCCATTCACGAAGTGAAGCCCGTCGAGCGTCATTCGTGGAATGGATGCGCTCCCGCGGGGTACCGCGTGCCGCCCTGCCGGAGGCGGAGGTGCTCATCAACGCGACTCCGCTCGGATGGAACGATGCCGATCCGCTTCCGTTTGAGGGGGAGACCTCCGAGCGCACCCGCGCCGCGGTCGACATGGTGTATCGTCCGGGCCAGACTCGATGGATTCAGGCAATGCGGGATCGCGGCCTCCTGGCCGCGGATGGTCGTGAGATGCTACTCGGGCAGGGTGTCGCGGCGTTCGCTCGTTGGTTTCCGGAGACGATGGCTCCCATGGAGGTCATGCGTGCCGCAGTTGAGCAGGCACTTCACCCACCTGCGTGAGCTCGGCGGAAGCCTCGAGCGATTTCTGCTGCCTGCAGCGTGCTTGCTATGTGGCGAGGGAATGGTCGGCTCGGTCGAGGCCCGCCCCATCATCTGTGGACTGTGCCAGAATCGCTGGACGCCGCTGCCCCACCCGCTGTGCTCGCGCTGCGGCCAACCGGTTGGCTACGGCATTCCGTGTCGGATATGTGCGGATTGGCCGGCGGCGCTCGGGCGCGTTCGGAGCGCGGTGTGGTTGGAGGGAGGAGCGCGCCAGGCGACGCATCTCTTGAAGTATGAAGGATGGTGGGGAGTGGCCCGGCCAATGGCCCAGGCCATGCGGCGCCTCGCGCCATTGACCGAGGGGGTATTCTTGATACCGATCCCGTTGGGTCGACGTCGCCAGCGCTCGCGCGGGTACAATCAGAGCGACTACATCGCCCAGGCCTTAGAAGAGGCGTGTGGCCTCCCGCTGCGGCCCGGGATGCTGCGCCGGATTCGTGAGACCCCAACGCAGACCGCGCTGACCCCGGAGGCCAGGCGGGCCAACGTGGCGGACGCGTTTGCGGCTACCGGCGCCGACGGCGTCGCGTGCGTACTGGTAGACGATGTCTTCACCACCGGGGC
>JABDII010000171.1 GCA_013003805.1 Gemmatimonadales bacterium | reverse complement strand
TGGCCTATCCGAATGATGGGAATGCCTATCTCCTGCTCACCCGGGCGGCCCTCGCCAACGGGAGGTTTTCCGAAGCGTTGGACGCGGTGCATCGGGCCCTGGGCCTCCAGGGAGACACCGGATCCGGCCTCCGCATGCTCGGTCTGGCTCTTGCAGGGTCAGGCCGGTTTGGAGAGGCCTTGGTTGCGTGGGAGCGCTGGAACGGCCTGGATTCCAAGGATCCCGAGGAAGTGGAATGGGAAGGTACGATTGACCAGCTGGGGGATGCGGCGAGGCTCTTGAATAATGCGGTCCGGGGGCGCCATGACTGATGATATCCGGGTGATGACTGCGCAGCTGGCAGCCGATCCGGCCAGCATGGTCTTTCTGCCTCTCGGCGAGGCCTTGAGACAACGCGGCCAGCTCGAAGCGGCCGAGAAGGTGGCGGTGAGCGGGCTCGGCCGCTACCCGGAATCGGCCGACGCTCACGATCTCTATGCCAGGATTCTCGGCGACGGCGGCCAGTTGGAGCAGGCCTTTGACGAGTGGGATATCGCCCTCCGGCTCGATCCAGAACATGTCGGCGCCCACAAGGGGATCGGGTTCCTGTACTTCGTGGCGGGGGACCTGGAACGGGCGCTGTCCCATCTCGAGACCGCCGCCCGGACACTCCCCGAGGATGCCGGTGCCCAAGCGGCACTGGCCCGGGTCAAAGAGACCTTGGCCCGGCAACCCACTGGCAATGGAGACCTGAGTGGCGACGGGGCCGGTGTCCTCGACGTGCCTCCGCTCGACGTCGACGGCGCCGATCCCGCACGGCTGTTCGCGGGGCTCGAAGGAGCCGAAGATGGGCTCATCCTGCTCGACACTCGCGGGCTCCGGTTGGGCGGCGGGTTGACCAGCCCAGACGGCACCGAGGTGGCCGACGCGGTCTCGGCGCACCTTGCCGGCGTGTCACAGGAGGCGGGGCGGACGGCACGCCTGCTCGGCTTGGGTTCCTGGATCAGCCTGGCGGCGGAATCACCCGACGGCCACTTGTTCATGGTGGCCCCGACGACCGAGACGCTCCTGCTCGTGGTGCGGGAACGTAGCGTGCCGCTCGGACGGCTGGCCGTCGTGACCGAACGGGCGGCGACCGTCGCCCGATCATGGCTCGAGGGGCTTCGGTAATGCAGGATCTCGCCGTCGCTCTCGAATCGATCACCCGGGTCCATGGGGTGCGGGGCGCGATGGTAGTGTCGGTATCAGACGGGCTGGTCGTCGCCGAGTCGCTGATGGAGGACATTGACGGCGCCCCAATCGCGGCGCTCACCGCGAGCCTGGCCACCCGGCTCCGTCGCACGACTGAAGCAGCCGGTCGGCGTCAACCGACGTTCCTCCACCTGCGCGCCGACACGGGGACCGTGCTCGCGGTGCCGTCCAGCGGTGATCTTCTCGTCGTGGCGATCGGCGAGCAGGACGTGAATGTCGGTCTGGCCCGGTTGGAAATGCTCCACCTGGCGGAGCGGGGCATCTAATGCGGGCGTTGGAACCCTGGGTCGAGGCCCCGCTCGCGACGTTTCTCGCCGAGTCGTCCGCCCGGTTGACGCTCCTCATGACGTCTGCCGGCCAGGTCGTGGCCCAGCACGGATTCACGCGGGCCTTCGACGTCATGTCCGCAGCGGCACTCGGGGCGGCGATCATGGCGTCGACGGACGAACTCGCTCGCCTCATGGAGGTGCCCGCCTTCCACGCGCTGTCGCATCAGGGCGCGCACTACGGCCTTTTCCTCTCGGGCTTCGACACACCGCGGGGCCGTTGGATCGGACTGGTGGTATTCGGGCCCGAGAGCTCGTTAGGTCTCGTGCAACTCTTCTTTCAGCGGATGGTCGCGGATTTGGTGACCGTGGCGCCGGGGCCGGAACCCACGGGACAAGTGCTGGGAGAGGATTTCGAGGACGAGCTCAACGCCAGCTTGCGCACACTTTTTGGGCAGTGAGCCATGTCACTTGTCAACTTCACCGCGCGCGAGATCACCTGCAAGATCGTCTATTATGGACCGGGGCGATCCGGAAAGACGAGTAACCTGCAGTACATCTACAGCCGCGTGCCCGAGGGGCGTCGGGGACGCATGGTGTCACTCGCGACGAAAGGGGATCGCACACTCTTTTTTGATTTTCTCCCGCTCGAGCTCGGCACGATCTCAGGCTTTGCGACTCGGTTTCAGCTGTACACGGTGCCCGGGCAGGTCTACTACAACGCGACGCGAAAGCTCGTCTTGCAAGGGGCGGACGGCGTCGTATTCGTGGCCGACAGTCAAGCGCGCCGATTCGATGACAACCTTGAGAGTCTTCAGAACTTGCAGGAGAACCTCCTCGGCCACGGCGTAGACATCCGTGATCTGCCGATCGTGTACCAATACAACAAGCAGGACCTTCCGTCGGATCTCATTCTCAGCCCGGGCGAGCTCGACGACGCTTTGAATTTCCGAGGCGTGAAGAGTTACGGCGCCGACTGCCTGAGCGGCAACGGCGTCTTCGAAACGCTACGGGGAATCTCAGAACTCGTGTTGAAACGCCTGGCGGCTGGGAGTCCGGTTGCGTGATCGCGTTGCTCAAGCCGTCGCATCGCTTTGCCTCGTTCGTCGTGGCGCCGACGAACCAGCTCGCCGTCACAGCTGCTCGGGCCGTCGCGGAGTCTCCCGGTCGCGTCTATAACCCTCTGTACGTCTACGGTGCGCCTGGGCTAGGCAAGACACATCTCCTCATGGCGGTCGGGCATGCCGTGTTGGAGATCGATCCCTCGCTCACTGTGGAATACCTGAGCCTCGAGGAGTTCAGCACTGCCTGGCCGACGGCGCAGGACGCAGGCCAAGGCGACGCGTACAGCCGTCACTACGGCGAGGCCGACGTCTTATTGCTCGATGACGTACACCTCCTGGCGTACCGTCGAGACCTTCAGTTGGAAATCCTCCGTGTGCTCGATGGCATTCTGGCGCAGAGCCACCAGGTGGTTATCGCTTCCGATCGGGGGCCGAACCGGATTGACGGTCTCGATGAACGGCTCGTCCGGCGCTTCGCGAGTGGGCTGGTCACCGATGTGGCCGCATCCAGCCCCGAGACGCGATTCGAGATCGCCCGTCGAAAGGCACTCGAGCGTGGGGTCACCTTTCAGCCGGATGTGCTCGAGCTTCTGGCGGGAGCGCGCTTGCCAGATGTGCGGCAGCTCATCGCCGCGGTGGACCGGCTCGAGGAGGCGCAGTCTCGTGCCAAGCAGCCGCTGTCCGTCGATGGCGCGCGGGAACTGTTACAGGAATTGGGCATCGAGGTGTCCGTCGGCCAGGATCACGACGGCCGAGCGGGTGACGCAGGTGGAGGAGGGGAACCTGACGAATTCGGAGCGTTCCTCAGC
>JABDII010000164.1 GCA_013003805.1 Gemmatimonadales bacterium | reverse complement strand
TCCTACCGGCCGTGGCCGATCCACGGGTCCTGGTAGACGCCGCCTCGCATGACGACGCGGCGGTGTTTCGCTTGTCGGAGGACCGGGCGCTGGTCGCAAGTACCGATTTCTTCACGCCGATCGTCGACGACGCCGCGACCTGGGGAGCGATTGCCGCGGCGAATGCCCTCAGCGACCTGTACGCGATGGGAGCAACACCGCTCTTCGCGCTGAATCTCGTTGCCTGGCCGCGCGATACGCTGCCGTTCGAGATCCTGGGCGAGGTGATCTCAGGTGCCGCAGCGATTGCCACGGCAGCAGAATGCCCGGTGCTCGGCGGCCACTCGATCGACGACGCGGAGCCGAAGTTTGGCATGGCGGTCATTGGAGAGGCCCATCCTGACCGCATCCTGACGAACGCGGGGGCGAAGCCCGGAGACGTCATCGTACTAACGAAGCCGCTCGGGACGGGCATCATCACGACCGCGTTGAAGGAGAGTGCTATCCAAGAGACGGCAACGGCCGACGCGGTACGCTCGATGACAACACTCAACGCCGGGGCCGCTCGGGTCGCACTGGCCGCCCAGCTACGGGCAGCCACCGACGTTACCGGATTCGGGTTGATCGGCCACCTCCACCACATCCTCCAAACCAGCGCGGTGGGCGCGACCATAGAGTTCGCAGCACTCCCGATATTCGAGGGAGCACTCGAGTTAGCCGGCCGTGGCTTCATCCCCGGCGGCACCAAGCGAAACCTCGAGGCCGCTCACGGAGTAAACTGGGACCCGTCACTCACTGAGCCGGAACGGATGGTATGTGTTGACGCCCAGACTTCGGGCGGTCTCCTGCTGATCGTTCCCAACGACAAGGTCTCCGACGTCGTCACATCGCTTCGGCTTGAGAGCACTCCAGCCGCCGCGACCATCGGCCGTATAACTGCGGGACCGCCCGGCGCCATCATCGTGGCGCGGGGGGTGTGACGCCAGAACTGCAGATGCGCTGGTCGACCGCTCGATACGACGAACTCGAGGCCGCCGCGGTCGAGCGGCGCAGGGTTGCTCTCACTCGGCGCGGCACTGAATTCGTCATCATAGCGCTCAGAGTCACCATGGAACCGACGGAGTCGCTTGTTGGCCTCCTTCCCATGACCGGAGAGGAAATGACGTTTCCCCTGGGGGAGATCGACGGTTTTCATATCGTCGACCGGTAGCCCTTGACCTTTCCCATCAGCTCCTACACCCTCAACGGATGAAGGGCTCACTCTGACTCCACCGATCGTGTCACATCCATCGTCCCCCATCGCCATCATCCACCTCGACGAGAGCTGTCTCGGTAACGGTCGAGACGGGCAGACCCCCGGCGGCGCGGGCGGCTTGATCGAGGTCCGGACGTCCCAGGGCATCCAGCGCCGGGACTTTTACCTGCACGCGGTCGATACCACGAACAATCGGATGGCCTTGGCGGGTGCAATCGCGGCACTTCAGCTCCTAGCACGGAAGGGCAAACGCTTGCGGGTGTTGGTCGTCTCCGACTCCGAATACCTGGTGAAGGGCATGCGCGAGTGGATCCCCGGGTGGATCCAGCGCAACTGGCGCCGCAAGGGAGGGCCGATCGAGAACCTTCCGCTCTGGCGCGCCCTCGTGGAGTCGGCGCGGCAACACGACGTTCAGTGGACCTGGGTTCGCGGGCATCAGGGTCATGCAAAGAACGAATACGCCAATGACCTGGCCGTCGCGGCGGCAACCGAGCAGAAGACGTCGAATGGCACCGAGCCTTCTGGTTTAGCAGCATGGCTTGCGACGAAACAAACGCGTGGGCTGTTTCCTACCTACGATCCGGACGCCGCCTTCGCCGCGGTAGAGCAGCTGGTCGACGGCGGCGAGCCGATCCCCCTCGCCGAAGCCGTTGGGTGAATCATGAGCGAACTGGAGCGGGTCTTTCGATTGCTGGTCAACACCCTGGCGAACCTAGATCCATCGTGGCTCCACCGCCCGATTCCGGTCGGCGCGCTCTCCCGTGAGATCATTCCCTACCGAGACGTCCGTGATGTCCTGGGCTTGGCCTGCAACGAGGACTACGAATCATTGTTGGTGCGCCTGTGTGCCGGCCACGAAGAATTGGCCGAACTCACCGATCCAGACGTGCGTGAACGCTTCATTCAAGAGGTGGCGAGCCTGCACCCCGATCTCGACTTCCTTAGCCGTTGGGCCGACGCCGAAGTCGCCCTTGATGCACCCGCCGTAGCCCGCGCCCTTGGAGGGCCACCGCCGGATGACTTCGCCCCGGCGGCAGCCGATCCCGAACCCCCGCTGGGGGAGCCTGCTCCAATCCCTGAGCCGGAGCCGGAGCCCACCGAGTCTGAGCCCACGAGCGAAGAGGCCCAGATCCTCGACTTTCCCCTGACTGTTACCCCCGCCTCCGAGACCGCGGCTCCACAGTGTCTGTTTTGTGGCGGGGAGTTGCCCGTCGATCGCGAGGCGAAGTATTGCCCGCATTGCGGCCAGGGCCAGGCCGTCCTCCAGTGTCCCGGCTGCAACGCCGAGCTCGAGGCTGGGTGGCGTCACTGTATTTCCTGCGGACAACCGGTTCCACACTTCTAAGTGACTCGACATTCGATCGCCGTCATTCCGGGCGACGGAATCGGACCGGAAGTCGTCGCCGCGGCTGAGCCCGTGCTCATACGCGCCGCGCGCCGGGACGGTGTCGACCTTGAGATCGAGCGATTCCCCTACGGGGCCGAGCACTACCGACAGACCGGCGAGACGCTCCCAAACCACGCGTTTGCGCGTCTGGAGCGTGAGTTCGACGCAATTCTGGTCGGTGCACTGGGCGACCCACGCGTACCGAACAACGAACATGCGCGTGATATCCTTCTCGGACTCCGCTTTCGACTCGACCTCTACGTCAACTTCCGGCCTATCCGTCTTCTGCACCCGCGCTTGACACCGCTCAAGCGGGCGGAGGCAATCGACTTTGTCGTGTTTCGCGAGAACACTGAAGGTCCGTACGTGGGTCGAGGTCGTGCCCTACATGTCGGCACTCCCGACGAGGAGCAGATATCGGAAGAAGTCCACACCCGGCGGGGAGTGACGCGTATTCTGGAGGCTGCATTTAGATGGGCCGACGAGCACGGGAGGACCCGTGTCACGATGTGCGACAAGGCCAACGCCATCCCGTTTCATCGCATCTGGGGCGAGTGCTTTACGGCGGTCGGCGCTCAGTTTCCCGACATCGAATGCGAACATCGGTACATCGATGCGCTGGCGCTGGAATTGGTGCGCGCGCCCGAGCGATTCCAACTCATCGTGACCAACAACCTCTACGGCGACATCGTGTCGGACCTGGGAGCGGGTTTGGTGGGTGGCCTCGGATTGACGCCGAGTGCGAACCTACACCCCGGAAGGCCGGGTCTCTTCGAGCCGGTGCATGGCTCCGCTCCACCCTTGTCCGGCAAGGCCGTCGCGAATCCCATCGCGACGATTCTCACCGGGGCGCTCATGTTGGACGCACTGGGCCACCCTGAGTCGGCCGAACGGATCGAAGCGGCGGTGCAAAGAGTGATCGCCGACGGACCGACCACCCCAGATCTCGGGGGATCGGCATCCACGCTGGATGTCGCACATGCCATCGAGCAGGCCGTGGACGGGTAACCGGGCTAGCAGACCTATCGGAGACCGTGCCGGGAGTGCTTGCCATTGCTCGGCGCATTCGCTTGAGAGAGTCCCTCGGTACGGGCATATTTCAGTGCTCACCACACGACCATTCGCGACGATTCTGGAGCCAGTCTCTCATGAAGACTCAGGGCCATTCTACCGACGTCGTCTTCCTTTCGGGCGTCCGCACCGGCTTTGGCGGGTTCGGCGGCGCTCTCAAGTCCTATACCGCGACCCAGTTGGGGACCTTCGCCGCCACGCACGCCGTCGAGCGAGCAGGTGTCGAGGCCTCGGCCATCGACCACGTGGTGTTCGGCAACGCCCTTCAAACCTCCGCCGATGCCATTTATCTGGCTCGGCACATTGGCCTCCAAGCAGGTCTTCCCACTGAGATTCCGGCGGTCACGGTTAATCGACTGTGTGGGTCGGGATTCGAGGCCATCATCCAAGGGGCCCAGCAGATCCTGCTTGGCGAATCCAAGATCGTGCTCGCCGGAGGCTCAGAGTCCATGAGCCAGGCCCCCCATGTCGTTCGCGGTGCCCGGTGGGGGCTCCGCCTCGGACCGGCCCCGCCGTTCGAGGACGTGCTGTGGGAATCGCTGCAGGATCCCCAATGCGGATTCTCGATGGCGGAAACCGCCGAGAACCTGGCCGACAAGCATTCGATTGCACGTGAGGATGTCGACGCCTATGCCCTCCGCAGCCAACAGGCCGCAGGGGCCGCGTGGGACGGGGGGCACTTCGTGGACGAGGTTATCCCTGTGCCGGTAAAGAATCGCAAGACCCGGCAAGTCGAGGACTGGGCGGCGGACGAGCACATGCGTCCCTCCACGACGGCCGAGGCGTTGGCGAAGCTCCCCCCGTATTTCAAGAAGGACGGCGTGGTGACCGCGGGTAACGCGTCGGGGATTTGTGACGGCGGGGCCGCGGTCGTGATCGCCGGGGAAGAGGTGGCCTCGGCCGAGGGGCTCCGACCCTTGGGGCGCCTCATCGCGTGGGGGGTTGCCGGCGTCGAGCCCAAGTACATGGGTATCGGGCCGGTCCCTGCGGCGCATAAAGCGCTGGCAAAAGCCGGGATGACGCTGGACCAGATGGATCTCATCGAGGTCAATGAGGCGTTCTCCGCTCAATACCTCGCAGTGGAGCGGGAACTCGGCCTCGATCGGGAGCGAACAAACGTCGATGGGGGTGCGATTGCGATCGGTCACCCCTTGGCGGCCTCGGGCACACGAATCACGTTGCATCTCTTGCACGCACTACGCCGTAGGGGTGGACGATTCGGCCTGGGGAGCGCGTGCATCGGCGGCGGGCAAGGCGCGGCAGTCATCGTCGAGGCGTTTCCCGCCTAACAACCGAGAGGGACATCATGGAACTCATCATCGCCGCCGCATTGGGATTGAGCTACGTTGCGGCGAGCCTCAGGGTGCTGAAGCAGTACGAGCGAGGGGTCGTCTTCTTCCTCGGCAAGTACATCGCCACCAAGGGACCGGGGCTCATCTTCCTCCCCGCAGGATTTGCGACCCAGAAGCGCGTTTCCCTGAGGATCATGGCGCTGGACATCCCACCACAGGATGTCATCACCCGAGACAATGTCTCCGTGAAGGTGAACGCCGTCTTGTACATGCGGGTCACAGAGCCTGCCCGGGCCATTATCGACATCGAGGACTATCTCTACGCCTGTAGCCAGCTTGCCCAGACGACCCTTCGGGCAGTCTTGGGAGAGGCGGAACTCGATGAGCTGTTGGCCGATCGCGAGAAGATCAACGGCATCCTGAAGAAGATCATCGACGAGCGCACCGACCCGTGGGGCATCGAGGTGTCGGCCGTCGAAGTCAAGGACGTGGACCTGCCGGAGATGATGAAGCGCGCCATGGCCCGCCAGGCGGAGGCGGAACGCGAGCGCCGGGCCAAAGTCATCGCCGCGCAGGGTGAGTTCCAGGCATCGCGCACGCTCGCCCAGGCAGCCAACACGTTGGCCAAGGAGCCCATGTCTCTCCAGCTCCGCTACCTCCAGACCGTGGTAGAGATTGCTGCGGAGAACAATTCGACCACGATCTTCCCGATCCCGATCGACATGATCACCCAATTCGTGAAGAAGGGGTTCGGCGGCGGGAGCACTGAGGCGGCTGCTCTTAGCGAAGGCGAGGAGGCGGCGGCCTTGCCCGAGCCCAATCCGCTTACGATGCTCCCGCAGATCAAGGTCGAGGAATCGAAGGTCCCGAAGAAGGACAGGGATGACTGACCTGGTTCCGGCTCGCAGGATCGATCGCGACGCGCTCGAGCGCATTATCCAGCGCGCCGCCGAGCTCCAGACCGCCGAGCGGGAGATCGGGGAGAACCTGACCCCGACCGAGGTGCTGGCGCTGGGGAAGGAAGTCGGGATCCCGGACCGCTATCTCCAGCAGGCCATGCTCGAGGAGCAGACCCGACGTCCCACCGCGCCCATTTCTGGGATCATGAACCGGCTCGCCGGCCCGCTGGCGGTGACCGCGGAACGGGTCGTCCGGGGCTCGACGGATGATGTCGAAGCAGCCCTAACGCGGTGGATGGAACAGAATGAGCTCCTCACGGTGCAACGCCAACAGCGCGGCTGGATCACGTGGGAGCCGGTCGGCGGGTTTCAGGCCGCGGTCCGTCGGTCGTCCGCCGCCCTAGGCGGCGGAAAGCACCCCTTCATGCTGTCCAAGGCATCGGTCGTGTCCGCCACCGTGACGGCCCTCGAGGAGGGGTACTGTCT
>JABDII010000160.1 GCA_013003805.1 Gemmatimonadales bacterium | reverse complement strand
CATAGGAGTGTGTTGGGCTCGGTGGTAGTGGCCGCCGGCATGGTCCTCAGCGGTTGTAGCTCGTCCTTTGACAAGTCGACCGGACCCGAAACGGCGACTGGTCCGGCGACCGCGTTCGGCAAATGGACACCGGGGCCCGGCGAGTGCTCGGCGGCGATTCACGACGGCTATTCGGTGGTGGGCCCTGACCGGCAGCTCTATCCCACGTGGCACCCCCCGGTCGATCCCGCGACAGGGTGCTCCTTCGGTCATGAGCATGGACGTGATCCGCGTGGATCAGACTTGTACCAAGCCGTCGGGGATATCGCGTTTGGATACGCCAACGAGGCGCTGGACATCTACGATCCCGGCAGCCCACGTCACGAGGACCACGTTGGGCACAAGATCGAGTGGCAGAACGACGTGGAAATGCGCCTCAACGGTGACGCTGCGTCCGCCGGCCTGCGTATTACGTGCGACGTGCTGACCAAGTTGCACCAGGGGACGCACTCGAAGGATGCCTTTACTAACAACCTTCACGAACTGGTGTACCACATTAGTTGCATCGACGGAACGGAGATGCATCTCACGATGATGGCAGCCATCGGTACGCCGGGAGAGTTCGTGCGGTCCTGCGACCGTGATGCCCACGTGACGGTCGGCACCGCGACTCCCGCCAACTCTCCCTCCGGCGGCGGGAAGCGCATCCTCCCCGATCGGGGCTGCATCGAGGAGCACTTCCTGGTGCCTGATGGTCAGTCGTCCAGCATCAGCACCGCACTCCGCGAGAGCTGGCAAATTTCTCAGAGCGTTCGAACTGAGGGTGGGCAGAGGCTCGCCAGCATCAATCCGTACTACCAGGTGCTCCATCCCAGTCGCTTCTACGATCCGGCCCTCCCGAACGGCGTGGGACGCCCCATCGACGCCTGTTACGAGGTGGAGGCCAACGGCGACCAGGCTCAGACCTCGCTCTGCGACGACTCGACCGGGGGAGGGACCATCCTCGACGTCATGTTCGACGATCCCCAGTCGGAGTTCGACGGCGTGATTCGATTCGTCGACATCAACAGCAACCGCATTACCAATGCAAACGGCCCGGAGGTGTGGTACTCGGATCCGTTCGGCAAGAACGCTCGGACTGAGCCATTCCCCGGCTCCATCCGGCAAGTCATTGCCAGCATCAACAACGACATCGTGTTGGAGAGCGGCCCTTCGATCGGCCGGAACCGGCACTACGGCGGACCGACTGTGCACGCACCGAACTGATCCCGCCGTCGCAAGGAGACATGGGAGGGTGGCCGCCTCGGGTGGCCACCCTCTGTGTTCTTGGCCATCGAATCTTCGGATCGGCCCTTTCGTAGGGGATATCGGCGATGCAGTTTCCGCTGCTCGAGCTTCTTTCCCCGACTGACGAGGACCGCAATGCGCATTGCTCCGTCCCTTCCCGCCGCCGCGCTGTTACTTGGACTGGTCGTGGCGGTCTCATCCACCAGTTCGGCTCAGGAGGCCCCCGCCCCCGCTCCAGCCGCCATTCCCGCAGATTCGGCCGACGTGGCCTCGGTCGACGCCATCATCACGGCGGTGTACGACGTCATCTCAGGGCCGGCCGGGCACAAGCGAGACTGGGATCGGTTTCGGTCGCTGTTTATGGAAGGTGCCCGGCTCGTTCCCACTTGGCGGAATCGCGAGACGGGCGAGCGGAGTCATGGCCTCATGACGGTGGAGAACTACGTCTCGCGCGCCGGGCCTCAGCTCGAGACCAACGGGTTCTTCGAGGTGGAGATTGCCCGCCGCACGGAGCGCTATGGCCGAGTTGTGCACCTGTTCAGTACCTACGAGTCCCGGCGGAACGCGGACGATGCCGAGCCCTTCATGCGGGGGATCAACAGCTTCCAGTTACTATACGAAAAGGGGCGCTGGTGGGTAGTGACGATCTTCTGGCAGCCCGAGTATCCCGATCTGCCCATCCCTAAGATGTACTTGAGCAGCCCGGAGCATCAGCACTAGCCTCCCGCTTCTCTGGGAACCAGAACGGCCCCTGTCCATCTGTGGTGGACAGGGGCCGGTTTGCGTGATGCGAACATGTTGCTACTCGGGACTAAACCGATCCAACGCCTCCCGCTCACTCTGGGTCAGGCTGCTCGCTCCCTGAGCCCGGACCTTTTCCAGCAGCCGGTCTACCTCGGCCCGGTTGACCTCGTGCATCGAGTCCCGTGGGATTCTGGACCAGCGCTCCAGGTTGGCCCGCTCGTTCCCACCGGTTTGGCGCGGAACGGAGGCCGCGCGCTTCTTGAACCGCCGCGCCGGAGAGGTGCGCTCGAGGAGTCTGAGATACACGAACGCACCCAGGAATCCTCCCAGGTGGGCGAAGTGGGCGACTCCTCCTCGGGCGGACGTGAAGCCTCCGTAGAGGGCCATGAGGGTCATGACCGTCACCAAGAACCATGCTTCCATCGGGAGGATGCCGAAGATGTAGACCCGCTCTCGGGGCCAGAACATTGCGAAACCGAGGAAGACGCCGAACACTCCGCCCGACGCTCCGATGATGGTGGCCGATGGTGTGAAGATGAAGGAGAGCGCGGCCCCGGTGATCCCCGCGAGGAAATAGAGCCACAGAAACTTCCGCCCGCCCAGGCGCAGCTCGAGCTGGGGCCCGAAGAAGTAGAGTCCCAACATGTTGAAGGCCAGGTGCATGAAGTCGGCATGGAGGAACATGTAGGTGATCGGCGTCCACGGCCGAATGAGCACGGCCCGTGGCACAAGCGCCAAGGCCGACCAGACTACGGGCACGGCCTGGCTTAGGA